>JAESSZ010000522.1 GCA_016763875.1 Nannocystaceae bacterium | reverse complement strand
GACCTGGATGACGGTCATAAGCTGTTCCAGTTCCAAGGCAAATGTTGCGCCGCGCTTGGCACTCACAATGGCAAACACGTGTATGTACAATCCGCAGCCGATACGACCACGGAGTTGGCTTCGGATGGGCGCGTCGTGCGAACTCTCGAAGGTGTCCCTTCGGCCATCTCGGATGCCTTCATCGCCTTAGAACACCGCGACACCGACACATCACCGCAGCAACTGTCGGTCGTTCCGCATGACGATCCTGCGCCCGTACTCGTACTCGAGACTACGGAATCGGGGGAATACTATTCCGCGGTCACACTCCATGAGGACCGTCTGTTCGCGTTTCACAGCAAAGACGCGTCTGTGTCGAGCTGGGATGTACGCACCGGAGAAAAGCAGGTCGTGCTCCGTCTCTCCTCACACTTTGTGCTTAGCCCAGACGCGACGGGCACCGCATCGCCACACCTCACAGCCGCGCCTATCTACACGCCACCGCTATTCTTCATCAACGACTGGTCCGTCCGAGCCTATCGACTCCCACAACTCTAAGTTGCCGGGTCGTCGCTCATCCTATGAACGTCCCTCAGCGTTCGATCCCGTGCTCCTTCGCGATGGCGGCGTTGATGCCATCGGCTTTCTGAAGCGCGGGTCGGGCTGCTAGCCGCTCGGCGTAAGCGGTGAACGAGGGGCGTGGATCGATCAACTTGAACATGAGCAGGGCGCGTAGGGTGCCGCCGAAGATCATGTCGGCCATCGAGAACTTGTCACCGAGGACATAGGCTCGATCTGAGATCGCGGACTCCATCGCGTCGAGCATGGAGTCGTGGGTCCCCCAACCGACCGTGCCCGGCTCGTAGTCCCAGCCCGCGGCCTTGGCCGTCGAGCCCGGCTCGTTCACCGAAGGGGCGAACAACGACCAGCGCAGGTAGGGGGCGCGGTCGGGATCGTCGAACTTGGGTGCCAGCCGCCCGAGAGCGTAGCGATCTGCGATGTAGAGCCCGATCGCTGCGGCCTCGGTCACGACCTGATCGCCGTCGGTCAAGATCGGGAGTTTGCCCATGGGGTTGAGCGCGAGGATCTCGGGCGATTTTTGGCCGCCGGCCATGGAGTCGACGAAGTGAAGGTCGTAAGAGACGTCGGCCTCCTCGAGCATCCACAACACGTTGGCCGCCCGGGAGTAGGGATGGTGATACAGCGTGATGGGCATCGGGACCTTGTGTAGCGCGTGACAGTGTCAGAAACTGTCACCCATGACGCGCGTCGATCGGGTGCTCGATCTCCTGGATCTACTGCGTGGTGCGCAGACGCTGACGGTGGCAGACATAGCGGAGGAACTCGCCTGCAGCCGGCGCACCGTGCTCCGGGACCTCGCCTCGCTCCGGGAGCGTGGCTGGCCCATTGTTGGAGAAGGGGGGCCGGGCGGAGGGATTCGCCTGGAGCGCGACCGAGGGGTGGCTGCGGTGCACCTGACCACAGAGGAGGTCGCCGCGCTGTGGCTCTCAACGCGCCTATCGGCAAGTGCCAGCAATGTCCCGTGGAGTGGTGCCGCACGCTCGGGCCTACGCAAGGTGTTCGCGAGTGTCCCCGCGGAGCGTCGTCGTGCGCTGCGCAGCTTGGTGGACCGGGTCAAGGTCGGTCGACCCGCGACCGCTCAAGTCCGTGCCGAGCTCGGTACAACCTCGGACGACCTGCTTGGCGCGCTCGAGCGCGCCTTCACCCGGAGCCTGTGCGTCAGCTTCGGCTACACCGATCGCCGCGGGCGGCGGACCCGGCGTCGCGTGGAGCCGCACGGCCTGCTGGTGGAGACCCCAGCGTGGTACCTGCTGGCGCGCGACGTCGTGACCGGCAACGCGCGGACCTTTCGTTTCGACCGCATCGAACAGGCCCGGGTGCTCACGTCCCAGCCGTTCCGACCCGACTTCGAAGCGCTACGGGCCGAGGCAATGGGGCCACAAACCTGAAGCTGTCGTAGTGGAGCACACCGTGGGCACTCTGATCGCTCCCGGTGGCCTGGCGAGGTTGCCGCGGTGCTCGTGCGGTGGGGCAGCGCCGGAGGCCTGACGCGGATCAGTACGGCGTACGGCCATCTTCCCAAGACGGACCGAAAGCGGTCAGACTAACGACAGACCGCTATGCCGACGACAGAGCTTCCCCTGACCGATGACGATCGCGATCGCTTGGCTCGCAAGGCGGCACGATCGATCGCGGCGATTCGATGGGGGGTGGCCTTGGCCCTCGTGGCACACATCGGCACGGGGGTGTTTCTCAGCGCGACCCCGACCGATTTTTCACGCGCGGACAAGTTGGTGTTGGCCGTGATGCTTGTCGTGTTCGCGGGCGTACCGTTGTGGTTGTACGTCTGGGACACGCGGCGGACGGTGTCGCGTGTGCTGCAGTGGCGCGCCGATGGCATCAAGGCGTGCCTGACAGGGCGGGTGACGGCCAAGCCCAACCTGACCGCGTGCGCGACAATGGTGATTGCACTCTCCTGCAGCCGTGGGTCGGGAGGGCAGGACCCGTTGCTTCCCGTCAACGACCCTGCGCCCGCGCGTCGTGTCCCCATCAACTCCCAGCTCGCAAACTTGCCGCCCTTCTCTCCGCCCGACCTCACCTGGGACGGACCCATAGGCTGGGAACCTCGCCCGATTTTTCCGGCAGGGGTGACCCTCCTCGAACGACAAGAGGGCACGGACTACGTCAACCTTAAGTACTTCCCGTGGAGCGACGCAAAGGTCAACGCGCTCATGCTCGGTGCACTGCGCAGCTTCGAGACCACGGCGCTCTTGATGCCCCACGAGCGGTTGTGCGAGCCCGCGTGGATCAAGGCGATCGAACAGGCTCAGCCTCCGCGACTGCTCCTGCGAATCGAGGGCGACCCCACCCCGCAACAATGGGATTGCTTGCAGGAGCTCGGTACCTCCGATCTGTATCTCGGCCTATGCCACGCTACGAACCCGGCGTTTTGGGGCTGCGATGGCAACCTGCAGCTCCAGGCGCTCGAGTTGCGGCCGCAACTCCGTGGTCGCGTGAGGGGACTAGGCGTAGCGTTTACGAAGGCCGAGCTGTGGTCCGTGTTCCCGAGGTTTCCGCGGCTTTCCCATCTGACGATCCGCGGTTCCGCGACCCGCGAGGGGCCCTCCCCAAAGTTGCAGGCCGACCTT
>JAESSZ010000521.1 GCA_016763875.1 Nannocystaceae bacterium | reverse complement strand
GCCCCTGACTGGGGAAGAACAGCACGGTCTCGCGATACTTGTGCTGCATACCCGCGAGCGCGCGCCCGCCAAGTTTGGGCACGTTGTGGGTCATTTGCCCCGCGGGATGGGGGTTGAGTCGACGCCGAATCGTGTTCGCCTTCGCCTTGATCTCCGCCGGGCTGCCGCCATCATCGAGCACCTTGGCCATCGTCGCGAAGTCCTTCGGATCCAGCATGCCGGACTGAACGAAGGTGAGCTGATAGAGAGGATCGTCGGGCACACGGTCCCAATCGATGAGTTCGTCCATCACGTACGCGTTGGTCCGAAACGGCAGCACCGTCGAAACCACTTCCACGGCACGCTGAAGTTCGGGCGCGAGCTTGGACCACTGCGGGGTCGCCTTGACGTTGCCGCGCGTGATGGCCCGGTAACGCCAATCTGGACGGATCCCCGCGGGCAGGGACGTCGGGAGGTCGTTGGCTGAAGAATTGCTCAATCTGGACTCGCTTTCTTGGCTTCGGGCACGCGCACCAAGCGCCTGCATCTCGTCGCCTGCGGGGCTTGCAACGGACGACCCAGAGCGGGCGTCCGCGGTGACACTGGTGAGGGGGGGCAGCCTGTGGCCCGCAACGCGCTCGGGGAAGGATCCGGTGGGCGGGCGTTGAGCGAACCATCGGAGGCGGTGCGCTATGCCCACGACCGGTGTCGCGGGGACTATTGGCCAGGAATCGCCCGGGATCAAGGGCAAGGCGGGAAAAGCGCTCTCACCGGCATGGCGTGGTCGTGATTGGCGGAATAGCCGCGGATCCGCGGGGTTTCGCGCCCTTTGCGCCGTCGCGTTGGGTCCCCGACCGGGCCCCGCGCGGGGACGCGTCGTTCGCGCAAACGCCTCGTGGCCATCACATGACTCCGATTTACGCCACGATGCAGCCGCCATGCCCGGCCCTACATCCCCACCCCGTTCTGTGCGCGCCCTCGTCGTGGCCGGCAGTGCGCGGGTCGAAAGCAACGTGGCAGCGATCGTCGCGCTGGCGAGCAAGACCCTCGCGGCGGCCGGGGCTGAAGTCCGGTGTACGGATCTCGCGGTCCTGCTGCCCCCCGTGTTTGTGCACGGCGATGCGCGCCAAACCGCGCTTCCGGCCGTGCAGTCCATCCGACGCGATGCGGCGTGGGCCGACACGTTGCTGCTGGTGACGCCAGAGTACCACGGCAACATGAGCGGCGCGCTCAAGAACTGGTTCGACTTCCTGTATCCGGAACTCGCCGAAAAGTTGGCCGCCGCCGTCGCGGTGACGGGCGGCGGCGGCGGCGACATGTCGCTGACCGCCGTGGAGCGCAGCGTCTCGTGGTGCCATGGGTTCTGTCTCCCCTACCGCGCGGCCGCCAAGGACAGCGACTTCGACGCCACTGGCCTCATCGATCGCCGCGTGTCCGATCGCATCGAGCGCATTGCGTACGATCTTGTGCGCTACGTTGGCCCGTTACGAGCAAGTTGGGCCGCCGCCCAGCGCGAAGGCTCAGGCGTCGCGGCCGGGGTCGCGGGTCTGCACTTGAGCGACGAAGCCCAGTAGCTGTCTCCACGCCTCTCCCTCCACGCCTCTCCCGCCACTAGGGATCGCTGAGGACAATCGCCACCACACTGGCGCCCGCCGCCACCGCAACGATGTCCGGCACACCATCCTCGTTGAGGTCCGCGAGTGCCACCGCCAGGGGATTGAGCCCCACCGTGAATGGCATCTCGACCGCGTACGGAACATCGCCGGCTTGCCCCACGAGGATCGAAACCTCAGCCGTGGCGCGATTCGCCGTGACGAGATCGAGGCGTTCGTCTGCGTTGAGATCGGCGGCAACCACCGCGTAGGGCTCTTTGCCCACGGGCAGCGGCGCGAACTCGGCAAACATGCGATCGCCCGCTCCTAGCACGACGCTCACTGTTCCCGAGTCAAAGCACGCCGCCACCAAGTCAGTGATGCCGTCGCCATCCAGATCGGCTGCTGCCACGTTGCGTGGTCCCGTGCTCACCGCCACCCTGACCTCGGCAGCGAGCGTGCCGTCGCCATTCCCCCACAGCACCGACAAGCTGCCTTCGCCTTCGTTGGCGGTGATGACGTCTGGTGCCCCGTCGGCATCCAGGTCCGCAACGGTCAACCCAAACGGCTGCGGTCCGACCAGGTAGGCGACTGCGGGCGCAAACACACCGCTGCCGTCCCCGAGCAGCACCGAGACATCTGCGCTGTCTTCCGCCAGCGCGACAATGTCGGCGGCACCATCGTCGTTCAGATCGACGATCTGAACCTGCCGCGGGCGATCGCCGGCGGCGACGGGCATCTGGGAGGAAAACCCCCCGCGTCCATCGCCGAAATACAGCGCGATGTAGTTCGTGTCTTGATTGGCGCCCACGATGTCGAGGTTGCCGTCGTCGTCCAGGTGTCCAACCGCAACGCCGCGTGTGCCCAAGCCGCCAGCGAGTTCGGTCACCTGGCCGAACTCGCCCGGTGCGGTGGCCAGTAAAATGGAATGGTCCGCCGAGCCGACGTTGGCGGTGACGATGTCCAGCAGCCCGTCGTTGTTGAGGTCGGCGACCGTGACATCCGCTGGTGCCAGACCGACGTTGACGTATTGCGGCTCGAGAAAACAGACCTCGCCCGGCTCAATGGTGCCGTTGCCACACGCCGTCGAGGGACCGGTCGACGAGGCGCCGGCCGTCTCGTCAGCGCCCGTGCTGCCTTGCGTGCTATCGGCCGCGTCGGTGCTCGCAGCGCTCGTTTCGGGGGACACACCGCTGCCCTCCTCCACGGCACCGGTGGTGGCCAGCCCTGTGCTGGAGGCCGCAGTGGTCTCCGACGCGGGCGGCAAGTCGTCGCCACACGCCGCGAGCATCGCAAAGCACCCGAGCACTTGGGAACCGGTTCGGTGCGTCATTGCGGCAACGCCACTGTCATGTCCAGGTTGTCGACCAAAAAGCCCCATAGGTCCGTCCATTCCTCGATCCGCTTGCCCGTCGGTTTGCCCGCGCCATGGCCCGCCTTGGTGTCGATGCGGATCATGACCGGGGCATCGCCATCGTGGGCATGCTGGAGCGCGGCGGTGAACTTGTAGCTGTGGGCCGGGACCACACGATCATCGTGGTCAGCCGTGTAGACCAGTGTCGCCGGATAGCCGGTGTCCTCATGAAGGTTGTGGTAGGGCGAGTATCCGCGCAGCACGGAAAACTGTGCCGCATCGTTCTTGTCGCCGTAGTCCGATCGCCACGCCCAGCCGATCGTGAACTCGTCGAACCGAAGCATGTCCATGACGCCCACGCCCGGCAGTGCCGCTGCAAATAGGTTCGGTCGTTGCGTGATGGCGGCGCCCACGAGCAGTCCACCGTTGGACCGCCCGCCGATCGCCAGCTTCGCCGAGCTCGTCCAGCGGCTGCTCACCAGGTACTCGGCGGCCGCGATGAAGTCATCGAATACGTTTTGCTTGCTCAGCTTGGTACCCGCGCGATGCCAGGCTTCGCCGTACTCGCCGCCGCCCCGCAGGTTGGCCGAAGCGTAGACCCCCCCCATCTCCAACCACACTATGTTTTGCGGCGAGAAGCGCGGCGTGACGGGGATATTGAAGCCACCGTAGCCGTACAGATAGGTGGGTCGGGGCGCGTCCTTGCGTGGCGTGAGGCCTTTGGCATGCACGACGAACATGGGGATCTTGGTGCCGTCCTTGCTCGCGTAGAAAACCTGATTGACCTCGAACGCCGTAGGATCAAAATCAACCTTGGGTTCTCGCCAGACCGAGGTCTGGCCTGTTTTTGGATCGAGCCGGTAGACCGTGGGCGGCCGCGTGAAACTCGAAAACGAGAAGAAGCACGCCTCATCGTCAGGCTCGCCAGTGAACCCTGTCACGCTGCCGATGCCCGGCAGAGCGACCTCGTGGGCGAGCGCACCTGAGGTCTCGTACACGACCAGCTTTGCGTGCGCATCACTGAGGTACGACGCGACGAAACGCCCACCCACGCGTTTGACGTAACGCAGCGTGTCGGTCGATTCGGGGATGACCTCGAGCATCGTCTCGGGGTGCCGCACATCGATAGCGACAAGGCGGCTCTTGGGCGCCCCCGCGTCGGTGGTAAACCACAACACGGGCCCATCGTTGCCGACCAGTTCCCAGTGGGCGGTAAACCCGGGCCGTAGCGCCTGGGTCGCTGGCGGCGTCTTGGCGCGGGTCAGAACTCGCCCGCGTTTGGACAAGTCCTGAACGACAATGCTGTTGTTGCGCTCGGTCCCCAGTCTTACGGAGATGACGAGATAGCGGCCATCATCGGTCACCTCGGGCGAAAACCCCCACTTGGGATGCTCGGGGCGCGCGTAGATCACGGGGTCAACCGACTGCGGGGTGCCCAGCCGGTGGTAGTACAGCGTCTGCCGCTCGTTGACCTCTGCGAGCGCTCCTCCGCCGGTCGGGGCGTCATACCGCGCGTAGTAAAAGCCCTTGCCGTCCTTGGTCCACGACACGCCCGTGAACTTGATCCACTGGATGAGGTCCGAGGTGTCTTCGGCGGTCGCGACGTTACGGACCCGCCACACCTGCCAGTCTGAGCCCGAGTCCGACACGCCGTACGCCATGTAGTCACCCTTGGGCGAAAACGAAGTGGCGGCGAGGGCCACGGTGCCATCCCTGGACATGGTGTTGGGATCCAGTAGGACCTTGCCGCTGCCGTCCAGGCTATCGAGCGTGTACAGCACCGACTGCGCCTGCAGCCCGTCGTTCTTGGAGACCGCGTAGCGCGGGCCCTGCAAACTGGGCACACCCCAGCGCTCGTAGTCCCACAGCGCCGTCAGACGCCGCCGGATAGCGTCGCGCGCGCCGATCGACTTGAGGTAACCGAACGTGACCTTGTTTTGGGCCGCGACCCAGGCGCGGGTACGGGGGGACTCGCCCTCCTCCAGCCAACGGTAGGGGTCGGCGACCTCGATGCCGTGGTAGCGATCGATGTGATCGTCGCGATCGGTGCTGGGGTACGAAAACCGTGGGGTCTCGGACGCGCCTGTGGCTTCGTTGCTGGATACCGTCGGCGCGGACGCGGCAGTCGATGTCGTTTTAGGCGCGCTCGTCGCGATGCGCTCGCAGCCGGCGAGAGCGATTGTGACCGTGATCGTAACCGACGCCACGACCACCGGACTGCGCCCGCGCCACCCCTTTATCCATCGCACAACAGACTGCATCGTGCGCGGTTATACCCCGCGCTCGTGTGTCTCGTCGTTCGGCTCGGCGATCGCGTGCGCTTCGATCCGGTCCTCGATCAGGTCTTCGATCTGGCCTCGAGTCCGCCGTGTCACCGTTTCCATCGAGAACTGCGAGACCAGCGCCTGCGGCGTAATCTCGACGACGCCCTGCGGCACCAGTCCACAAGACCGTGCGAGCACCGCGACCACCCGTCGGGGATCAACGCCACTGTGACGCAGCGTCGTGAGTTCGGGTGCCCCATCGCGTTTCCCAAGTTTCCGTCCGTCAGCGCCAACGACGATCGGCACATGGGCGTACGCGGGCGTGGGTAGACCGAGCGCTCGCTGCAGCCAGACCTGGCGCGGGGTGCTGTCGATCAAGTCGGCGCCGCGCACCACATCGGTGATCGCCATCGCGGCATCATCGACAACCACCGCGAGTTGATACGCCCAAGCGCCATCGGCGCGACGCAACAGCAGATCCCCGACGGCCGCCGCAATGTCCTGCCGTCGCGATCCGAACACCCGGTCGTCGACTTCCACGACGCCAGCGGGCACGCGCCAACGCACCCCCGCCGGACGCGCGCAGTCCGAAACGCCCGCGCGGCAAGTACCGGGATACACGGGCTCGGCCCCATGCGGCGCCAACGTGGCTTCGCGCAACTGTCGGCGCGTGCACGTGCATGGAAAGGTGGCGAGTTTTTCTAGCGCTGCCTCGTACAGATCCGCGCGCTCCGACTGACGGTAGGGGCCATACTCACCACCAACGTCTGGTCCCTCGTCCCAGTCCAGTCCAAGCCAGCGCAGGTCGGCGAGTTGGCCACGCTCGTGCTCCGCTTTCGATCGTTGGGTCGAGGTCCTCGATCCGCATCACGTATCTGCCCGACCGCGCACGAACATCAAGCCACGACAGCAACGCGGTGCGAGCGTTGCCCAGATGAAAACGCCCCGTGGGGCTCGGCGCATAGCGGCCCCGCACCACAGGCGCGGTGGCTGGCTCACCGGCAGCGCAATCGGTCGGCACGGTCACTGTTTGTATCGCGACAATGCGATAATGCGCAGCGTCGATCGTGCGCAGCATCACCCGAACGGGGTGGCAGCTCGGTAGGATGTGGGATAAGTGCGACGCGCCATGGTCGACCGGCTCGATATCTCCCAGCGCAAGAAAGACCACTTGGCGCTCTGTGCGGGCCCCAACGTGGGATTTCGCGACAAAACGACTCTGCTAGAGCAGGTGGAATTCGTCCACGATGCGCTACCCGAAATGCACGCGGACGCGGTCGACTCGACCACGACGCTGCTTGGCAAGACGTTGAAGGCACCGCTCATCGTCGCTGCGATGACCGGAGGCACGGACATCGCGGCCAAGATCAATAAGGACATTGCGCGTGCCGCCGACGAGTTGGGCTTGGGCTTTGGCCTCGGCAGCCAGCGCGCGATGTTCGAGCGTCCCGAAACCGCTTGGACGTTCCAAGTGCGCGACGTCGCGCCCAACGTGCTGCTGCTGGGTAATCTGGGTCTGCAGCAAGCCGCCTCAATGACAACGCCGCAGATCGTCGATCTGTGCAAACAGGTCGGCGCGGACGCACTGTGCATCCACCTCAATCCCGCGATGGAGATTGTGCAACCCGGAGGCGATCGGGATTTTTCCGGTGGACTCGAGTTGTTCAAGCGGCTCGTGGGGGAGCTGCCGATCCCCGTCGTCGCCAAGGAGACGGGGTGTGGGCTGTCGCGTCACGTGGCGCAACGACTGGTGGACGTCGGGGTGACCGCGGTCGACATCAGCGGCGCGGGCGGGACCAGCTGGGTTGGCGTGGAAGAGCACCGCGCGATCGATGCCGACCAAAAAGCCGTCGCCGGGGAGTTGTGGGACTGGGGCATTCCTACGGCCGCATCGCTGCTGCAGTTGCAAGGCCTCGGCCTGCAGGTCGTGGCCACGGGTGGACTGCGACGCGGCACCGATGTCGCCAAGGCCCTCGCGCTGGGCGCAACTGCGGGCGGTCTGGCGGCGCAGGTCCTCAAAGCCCACAAGGCCGGCGGCTACGAGGGAACCAAAGAGTTTCTGCGTCGAGCCGTGCTTGTGGTCCGCAGCATCATGCTGCTCACGGGCTGTCGCACCGTTGGCGAGCTGCGCAACGCACCAACGATCCTCGGCCCCGATCTGCAGCGTTGGCGGCCGTAATGCTGCTGTCCCTGCACCCTCGGGCTGAAGCCTGCGGCAAGGTCATCCTGTTGGGTGAACATTCGGTCGTGTACGGCAAGCCAGCCCTCGCGGCCGCGCTTCCCCAGGCGCTGGTCCTGACGGCCGAGCCTCTCACACGCGCCAGCGATCCTATGACCCTGAAGATCCCCGCCTGGGATCTCGATCTGGTGCTCGCCGCGGAGTCGGAGCACCCAGTGACGCGCGCCGCGCTGCAGACGTTGGGATACTGCGACGGCCCGCTGCGTGGCTGGGCCATTGCGGGCGACGCGGGGCTTCCCGCGGGGGCAGGTTTGGGGTCCTCGGCGGCGCTTTGCGTGGCCCTGGCCCGGCTGGCACTGGGTCAAGATGCGCCCGTGACCGAGGTGATCGCGGCGTCGATGGTCGGTGAGCGCGTGTTTCACGGGGCGCCATCTGGCATCGATTCGGAAGTCGCGGCCCGCGGAGGCGTGCTGCGCTTCGTGCGTGGACAGCCGCCACAGACCG
>JAESSZ010000520.1 GCA_016763875.1 Nannocystaceae bacterium | reverse complement strand
TACTGCGGTTGCATCCTCGGTTGGCGCCGATCAAAGCCGCGGTGCTGCCGCTTGTGAAGAAGGACGGCATGCCGGAAAAGGCGCGGGAGATCGTCAGCCAGTTCCTCAAGGCGGGGCTAGCGGCCAAGTACGACGAGCAGCACTCGATCGGGAAGCGCTACGCCCGGCACGACGAGGTTGGCACGCCGTACGCGCTCACGGTCGATACCCAGACGTTGGAAGACAACACGGTCACGATCCGAAATCGCGACGATCGCTCGCAGGACAGGATCCCGATTAGCACCGCCGTCGACGTCGTGCGCGCGTCTTTGGCCGACGCATAAACTGGCCGACGCATAAACTGGCCAGCGGGTAGTGGCCTCGCTATGCTGCAGCCGCCGGAAAACGAGTATGAACGAACCCCGCAATGTCCACTGTAAGAAGCTCGGCCGAGAGCTGCCGGCTCTGCGGTTCAAACCGTTCACCGACGAGTTTGGCCAGATGATTTTCGACAACGTTAGCCAGGAGGCGTGGCAGATGTGGCTCACCGAGTCGCCGCGCTACATCAACACGGCCGGTGTCGACCTGCAGAGCGAGGACGGTCAAGCGTTTCTGCGCAAGCAGATGCGTATCTTCTTCGGATTCGAAGAAGGCGAGAACCTCGACACCGCGTGGGTTCCGCCCGAAGCGTAACTAGCTCGCGGTCCGGTCGGAAAATCGAGACATCTGGTGCTGGTGCCTGCGGCGCTTGCTGATGGCACACGGCAGCCCGACGACGGCCGCACGCCACGACCGAGCCAAGACTGAGCACGAGGGGCAAGGGCAGCGCGTTGTTATACGAGACGAGATTCAGCCGGGCGCTGGCGGTTGGTCGAAGTGCGGACGCCCGGCCGGATCGTCTCTGAGACGTCCGTTGCGTCGACTGCCCCATACATTTTTGTCGCGAGTGATTTTGGCGCACGCCTGGGTCGACTCGATCGTGTTCAGTACTGTGTCCCAATATGGGACAACCGATTGACGGTGACTGCACGCGAGCGGTAGTGACACAGCATGCGCACAACCGCCCCCCCGGGTTCTCCAGCGCCGCACGATCGCCAGTGTGGCGCCCCGAGGGTGCCGCCAGGACGAGGGGCACGGCCTGTGCCAGCTCCGGAGAGCGACCTGGCTGTGCCTCAGTCTCGATCGGGCCGTGGCCGACCTGGAGGCGGCCGGTCCACCCGCACGCCGTCGACTCTGCGCTGTGGTCCCTGTGGACGACCCTCGGGATCTGGCCGGCGAGTAGCCCGGCCGAGACATTCGACCGGCTCAACCGGCGACCCCGCTCCCCATGGTCTCGGCCGTCGAGGCCGAGACCATGACGCATCCGTCGGGATGGCACGCCGGCCGCTGGTGCCGAGACTGCAGACTGACGCCATCGTCGCGATGGTGCTGCGAGCCCGGTCGGAGACTGTGCAGTGATGGCGCGTGAAAAAATCCGCGCAACCCTGATCATGAGGAGAGTAGCCATGAAACGCGATCACCAGAACCTAATGAAACTCGCAACTGCGGCGTTCCTGGCACTCGTGACCGCAGCGGGATGCTCTCGAGACGATCTTGAGGATCCCCCGGTTCGCTACGAGCGACGCACCGACGCTTGCACGGGCTGGTGCGAGGTCAAGATGGACCCCGATTGCGGCGGGCAGACCGGATTCGCCGATCTCGACGCCTGCATCGACCAGTGCACCAGTAATGAGTCCATCAACTGGGAACTCCAGCCGGACGGCACTGACGCGTGCTTCGACGAACAGGTCGCTTTCTTCGGGTGCTTCGACAACCTGAGCTGCGAGGTCCGCAGCGACTGGTTCGCACACCCGTCGCTGAAGGCCACACACCCATGCCGAGCACCACTCGACACTCTTTTTGACTGCGTCGGCGAGAGCCGAGCCGACTAGCCCAACACAAAAGCGTCCATCCAAGATGCAACGACCACTATCCACCATCCTCGCTCTCGCGCCGCTCCTCTTCGCGAGCTGCTTCACCCCTGGCGACACATGCCCGGTGCACTGCTGGCAACACGACTCGACATGGGCCATCGCTCCCCTTAATCCCGACCTTTCGCCGTCGAGCCAAGACCTGGAATGCGACGACGCCGTCACCAATGACGAGATCGACCTAAGTCTAATCCCCGAGCTTGCCTCGATGGACTTCAACGGAGTGACCTGTCCGCAAACGCAGGCCGATCACGACACCATCACGATGATGGTCAACGCCATTGGGGCCGGCACCGGTGCTGCGCAAGCCGGCGCCGATATCCAGACCTACCAAGACTTCGTCGACGCTCTCACCCTTGCCGCCCGCAACGCCTGCTCCCAGGCCCTTACCGCGTCCGACATCGACCCGGGCACACCCGGGTTGCAGACCTGCTCGCAGCTCACGGCGATCGATGTCTGCAACGCCTACATCCTCTACCCGCTACGGGCGGAGCTTGGCGACCTCAATGCGGGTACGAGCTATGACCCTCCCCAGGGGGCCCCTCCTGACTTGAAATCCATCGCGGCAGGCGAGGTCTGCGACTATTCCCCAGGCCTCGGTCAAGCCACCGGTGGCGAGGACGACGGTACGCCCGACGGCACGACCGGCGGTGGCGAGGAAGATGACGGCGTTGACGAGACAACCGGCGCACCGGTCGTCGACCCGTTCGGCGACATCGGCACACTCGTGTGGTGCAACCAAGCTGGCACCGAGTGCACCTACGAAGACGAGCTGGTCCAGAACATCAGCGCCAACTTCTCCGTCTTCTACGAAGAGGGAGTGACCTTGACACTGATACCTCCGGGCAAACCGGACTATCCGGGCGCAACTGTGTACGGACTCGACTCCGGTGAGGCCTCAGACGATCTCGCCAGCGCCTTCGGTTTGCGCAACAACGACATCATCAAAAGCATCAACGGCATCAAACTCTTCGACGAATCCGACGGGCTGGAAGCGATCGACTCGATGCTCAACTCAGAGACGATCGTTATCGGCATTGGACGCAGGGGCCGCCCGACCTTCTACAAAGTTGTAGAGCCGGCCTAGGGATAGTTAGTGGATCGCGCGAAAAAACTCCGCGTCGCGCTGTACGCTGGTCTTGGATTGTTCGGGATCGATGCCGATGTTTCCACCGACTACTTCTCAATCGGCTGCGCCACCGCGGCCCCTTCGGGCAGCGGGGCGCGCACGGCCACGCTGCTCGCGACCACGCCTCGGCGCCAACGCAGCACCCACGGGGTGACGGCAAGGCCAAACACGAAGCCGCCGAGATGGGCGAACCAGGCGGTGCCTTCGGCCCCCTCGCCACTGGCGAACAGGCCCATCGTGAGGTGGAACGCCACCCAGATCAGCAGGTAGACCCACATCGGGATCTTGATCTGGACCCAAAAGATGACCTGGAACAGGCGTTGCCGCGGGAAGGCCCATAGGTAGGCCCCCAAGACGCCCGCGATGCATCCGGATGCGCCCACAACCGGCAGTGCCGTGGAACGCGACAGCAGTACGTGAGCGGCGGCCCCAACCAAGCCCGCGGCCAAAAACAGCAGCACGAAGCGAAGTCGACCCATGAGGTGCTCGATGTTGTCGCCGAACGTGTA
>JAESSZ010000519.1 GCA_016763875.1 Nannocystaceae bacterium | reverse complement strand
GTCGTGGACATCGATTCTCCCCTCACGCAAGCGCAGGACATCCTGGAGTGTGACGTCCAGCTCGACCTCTAGCTCGCACACCTCGCCGTTGATCCTCAGCGCTAAGAGCATTGAGCCTCGACCTCCTTGAGCACGCTGGACACCCCTTCACGTACTACGCGGGCGATGTAATCGCTGGGCGCGAGCCGCTGGATGGTGGGGTCCGTCGGCCCATGCACGCGCTGTGGGACCGCAGACAAACCGCCGACGAACACGCGCGTCGAATCCTCGCCGTCCGTCGTAGCGGCGGCAACGTTCACGATGGGCTTGCCCGAAGCCTGTCGCCACGCATAGCGCCGGAACGACGACCATCGCGGTCTGTCCAGTGCGAAGCTGATGATGAGCTTGCCGTGCCACCACCCAGGATCGGTCACGTCGTGCAACGCGACCTCCGACGGTGCGGACTCCGAGGCGGGGTCTGACGCGGCCATCTGGACGCGGGCGTTGAGTGCGAGCAGGGGCGGATACAGGTCGGAGGTGACCTGCTCGCAAAGCACGACATTGCCCCCGATGCTCGCCCGTCGACGGATCTGCGGGTTACCGAGCGCAGCTGCAGCATCACTCAGCGCGGCGAACGGCTGCAGGTGATGACTGCTCGCCAACTGCTCCGCCGTACACGCGGCGCCGACCAGCAACTGCCCCCCGTCCTGTGCCCCGTGGATCTCGCGAAGACTCGCGACCCCACCCAAGTCCACGATGCGGTCGACACCGTCGAGTTGTTTGCAGATCACAGTGCCGCCGGACACAACAACCGCCCCACGACGCAGCTCGTCCAGGACCCCAGCGACAGTGCTCGGCCGCGTGTAGAGCATCGCGGTCAAAACACCAGCGCCAGCAACCCGCAGGGAATGGTGATCAGCGACCCCACCATGATGAACCCGACGTCGGCCGCCTCGGTATCGGGACGCGCGAGTTTGGTGAGGGTCCCGCCCAGGTACCACACCCCGTACATGAGCGCCGCGAACACAAGGTTGAGCGGTGCCCGTTCGGGGTATCGACTCGCACCCAGTAGCAACACGCCACCCAGCAACATCGCGGGGAACAAGGTGAGCACCATGACCGCCACGTGATTGGCCCGCGAGCGCGTGAAGGTGACCATCAGGCTCGTGCGGACGAGGTCGTTGACGAACACGATGGACCCCAACACCACCAAGGACGCGACGAGGTGATGGGGCGAAAGCGAAGCGAGTTCGAGCAACGGCTCGAACCTGGCCGCCGCGAAGGCAGGGCTGATGTCAAAGGGCATGTTCATTGCCTCCGGTGATGGATTGCTCGATGGGAGGCAGACGGTCCCGCACAGCGAGTGCGTGGCCAAACACCTCAAGTTCATCCAGGTCAGCGTCGGACAGTCCGTACTTCTTGGGCCAGAAACGGTGGAAGAGTCTCGGGCGCGTGACCTTGCCGAAGACCAAATACAGCATGAGCGAGAAGAAGCGGAACGGCTCACGCCCCACGTGTAGGGCGTGACGGACCGCAACCATGTGGCCCCCTGAGCGCTCGACCCAGTCAACGGTCATCGCTTGCGTCCGGCGCCACAGACCTCGGCAGATGGTGAGCGACGCGACGTCCGTACCCTCGAACAAGCCGCGGTTGTCCGGGTCTTCGAAGATCCCCTCCACGACGGCGCTCATGCCCGCGAGCCACGTCTGCGAGGCCACGACGATGAGATCGTACCCATCGTCGGCCTTGGCGCTCAGCCGATGGATCTTTGCTGGGCGGCGCAGCACTGCGCGCACGGAGATCCGCACAAAACGAGCGACGGTCAACGGCCACGCGAACAACTCGCTCTCGATGGGGACCGCCATTTCCGTCGTCACCTCATAGCCCCCGGCCTCTAGCCCCTGACTGACCCGCGCCAGGCCTTTGTCCACGTTCTTCGTGAGAGAAAACCCCAACAGCAGCGCTTTGTTGGTTCTCGGCTTTGCCGACCCCATCCGAATGCCCGTGGTGTTGAGCGCAGTGAGGTCGGGCTTGACCAGTTGCGCTAAGAACAACAGGAAGATCACGGTGTAGACGGCGTCCCAAACCCCAAAGATTAGCCAGAACCAATGCAGGTCCGCGAATACGAACATGTACAGGGTGACGAACGCATAGAGCCCCTTGGCTAGCGCACACCCCACCAGCGCGCTGATCGACTCTTGCGGCCGCAGGTAGATAGCGAACGCCAAAACCCCGATCGTGAACGAGAACCCGGTCGTGGCCGCAAACGCAAACGGGTCGGCGGGCTGCGGAACCGAAAGCCACGCGAACACTGGCTCGTACACCAGATACAACGCAGCGTTACCACCTGCGTTGGCCAGTGCGGTCAGGAGACACAACCAACGAAAGATTTTGAGAGGAAGGGGACGCATGGAGTGTCCTGAGTGGAGTGGCCTGAGTGGAGGGTCCTTAGGTGTGTTTTCTAGTTGGAAGGGACATCGATGGCCCAGGCCCCATTGGCAGCGAGGCGCTCGAACGCAACGCGGCTCGCGCGACCGAAGGTCCAGCCCTCGGTTTCGTCCAGGCCTTGAAGGGTCGACGCAACCCACGACAGGCAAACGAGTTCTTGGTGACGCTCGGGCGAGTTGAGGCCGTCAGGCCCGTCCGCAGTGCAGGTATCGCGATAGGCGCTGTACGGATCGACGTGGTGGTTTGGAGGCACCTCGCCGCCCCATGGCTTTTGCAGGGTTGCCTCGCCCTGCCCCGTGACGCGTTGCGTGCAGGCGAACAGCGCACGGGCGCGGCTGCTGGTTTGCTCGCCGTGGGACAGACTCACGCCGTCCGAGTGAGACGACCCCAGCGAGAGCAACGCCTGGCACTCTTGGACGCCTGAGAGTTTCTCCAAGACGGCGGCGCACTGCTCAGCCATGACCGTGTGCTCGCCACACGCGGCACCGGACCGAGCGACCGCGGGGATCGTCCGGAAATGCAGTTCTGGCGTGCCGTTGTCCCGATGGCGAAACGTGAGCAGCGCGGCTTCTTGAGGAGGGTCGGTGGTGGAACCGACCACAAAATGGGGGACCATTCGGCCCGCAACCTCTGCCTCGCGAAACTGAGATTGGTGGGTATGCGCGCTCACGACCGCGACCAGGCGCGCGCCGAGGCCTTCGGCGATCTCATCGACCCGGCGACGGCCAAACCACGACAGCGACTCGTAGGGGTGGTGCATGAAAAAGACGAACAACGTGTCCTCCGGCAGTTTGTCGACCTGGCGGAGGATCCAGCGCTTCTGCGTCCTTGAGATCTCGCCTTGCACGCCCGCGGCACCGAAGGAGGTGCCCGCAAAATCGGAGGTGTCGAAGAACACCGCGGCGAGCGAGTGGTGCCCAACCTCGCCGAGGTATGCGGTGCTTGCGAAGAAGTCCCCATCGTTCGCAGTGCTGCGGCGGCCCGTGAGCAACGGACATTGGCCGAGCGCATCGGTCATCGATTTTCGCAGCCCGGTGGGGTCGCCCCGCGTTACCGGACCGCCCGCCGCACACGCGCCACCTTGTTCGCCAGACCAGTCGGGGTGCCATCCGAAGTTCCCCGTGTAGAAGCTGTCGTGGTTGCCCGGGGCAAAGCCGAGCATCGTCTCGGCGCCGAAGCAACGGATCCTTGAGGGGAAGCGACCGAGTTCCGACCGGCACGCGAGGTCTCCAAAGTCCCCGAGGTGAGCCCATCGGAACTTGACGGGCAGTCCGTTCGTCGCGGCATGGTCCTGCATCGCGCGGTACATCCGAGCAAAGTGGTCGAGCGAGGCGACCGACAGCAGGTCCAGCTCGACTGGCCGGACGGCGACGGGCACCAGGTCACGAATGATCCGCGAGTGCGCAATGCTGGTCTTGCCGTTGAGGGTGCGGAACTGGTTGTCGGCGACCAGGAAGAGGGCGAGATCGGCGTGCTCGATCTCCGCCATTGCCAGGCAGTCGTGCTCAGGGTTCTCGCGCTCCAAGCGGTCCAGCAAGGCCGCGCGCGCTGCCTTGTTTGCGGTGAGGATCGACGCGTAGGGCAGTGCGCCCGACACCAGCAAACAAACGAGGACAGGCAACACTTCCCACCGAGACGCTCGTGCAGCCGCCTCGCGATAGCTGTTGCGCACGCTTCTATCGCCGTCGCCCATCTTGGCTTGCCCGAGGATGGAGCGAAACAGCCACACGAAGAAGAAAACGACGTGGCGAGCGCATGCGACACCCACCAACCACAGCAGCCCCCGAAGACCATCGAGGCTCCGACCCAACAGCCACAGATACCCAAATAGCGCCATCGTGATGATTGGCAAGAACAGGTGTTCGAAATACAGCGCCTCTCCGACGCCGATCGTGGCATTGCGGAAAATGGGGCGCACGAGGTCCGTCTGGACCAACCTAAGCGTCAGCCAATGAAGCACTTTACGCGCCAAGATAAAGTACATCGTCGCGACGATCAGACACCACCACAGGGTGGAGGCTGTCGCCGCCGAGAACAAAACGAAGAGCCCTGCTGTGAGGTGCAAGACGACCCGATTGGAGAGCGTCAGGACTCGGCGTCCGAATCGCGGCAGCCCTCCAGCGAGCGACGCCGCACCGGGCCGGGTGTAAACGGCCAACCAGATCGCAGCCAACAGCGCTGCTGGCACGAGAAACGCGACCCAGCCCGCGCTGATCACAGCCATGAACGCGAAGGACCCGTGCTGCACCGCGGACAACAGCTCGCGTGGATCCGGCGTGGGAACCAAGATCCAGATCAGGACCGCGAGGAGCACCCATGCAACCAGTCGCCGCAGAATCTGCCGCACGAGCACGTTGACGGGAAGAAGCCCTTCGTCAGGATTTCCGATCCCGAAACATGTCGCGAGCAGCCGCGCGCGGCCCCTTGGCGCCGAGTCCACCTGCGACGCCAAGTCTCGCTGGGTGACCTCAGGCGAATCTACCTCGGTCGAAGCGGGTTCCCGATCCGTGGGCACCATAGCTAGGATGACCATACACGAGACGGGTCACCACACCGTGCGCAATGGCTGACGAATAATGGCTCGCACTAACTCGCGAGGGCCAAGCGGCCCCTCGGTTAGAGCTCGGTCCAGATCGGGACGTCTACGAACATCGTACGAACATCGTTCATGGACTTTCCGTCGATGATCGGCCGACCGGAGCGACACCCGACTATTGAGTTAGACGGGCGTCCATAGCAACGGACCGCTGTCGAATACCCACACCGACCTCCTATGCCGGCACGCGCCTAGACGCCATACCCACGGGACTCTCCGCGAGCTTCGAGTTCAGACGCGCCGTCGCTCGACAAAAGATCTTCGAGATGCCGCTGCAGCTCGTACGGCTGCCGATGTTCGTGGTCGTCGGCTTCTCTTCACCACGCCGTCCCGCCCACTTCTCGCTATGAAGAAGACGGGCCGCGAATCTGCAACCAGACGACGGGCTGCCCGTCTTCCACACCATGCACATCCTCGTCATTGCCGGGCTGGGGTTGGCTGGGTATCTCGTCGTCACGCGGCTCAATGAGATCTTCTGCCTGAGTGTGCGCAACACGCAAGTTCTCCTCGTGCGCGGGCACATCCCGACGCCGCTGCTGCTGGACCTGCAGGACATCATGCGCCGGGCGCAAGTCGAGCAGGCGACGATCCGCGCGGTGAAGGGCAGTGGACACGCGCGCATCGTCGTCTCTGGTACCGACGATGGGACAGCGCAGCGCTGCCGCAATGCATTCGGCAACCACCCGATTCAACAGCTGCGTGCCCGCTCGGTCCCGGCCGGGGCGCGAAATCTCGGGCAAACCCTGGGCATCGCTTGGCTCGCCTGGCTGCTGACGCCACGCCGTTGAAGCTAGTGCTCGGGCTCAGTCGTTGGGCTCGGCC
>JAESSZ010000518.1 GCA_016763875.1 Nannocystaceae bacterium | reverse complement strand
GTCTCCGCCTGAGGTCTCCCCGGCGTCCGTTTCATCGGCGCCCGCGGCCGCCGTCGAGGGGCCGCCAGTGCCCTCCGCAGATCCGTCCGCTCCACCGAGCGGGCCGAGCTCCGGCCCACACGCGAGGCTGAACATCACAGCGCCAGCCACCGGAGCCAGGGCCGCCTTGGGAGTCGCGCGCACCACCATCGCTATCACGCTAGCACTCCCGTCCGGCGAAGAACCGTAGGTCACGCGACCGGTACGGGCGGGGGCCGGCGTTGGAGACGTCCCGGCGTCCCCCGGTCATATCGCCGAGGCACCGCAGGTGTCCGTCCGGCAGTCCTCCGCAGGTGTAGCCGCGACCCGTAGCCAGCCGTTCGTTCGGCGTCCCCAAGCCCGCAGACCGGTGTCACGCCACGGACGTCGCGCGAGGGTGAGCCCGAGACCACGAGGGCGGCGCTGCCATTGGATGTGACCGCGAAGCCGGTCTCCGCGGCCGAGGCGGACGCGCCCATAGCTGAGAAGCCGTCCTCGGCAGCCGAGGTCCCCACTCGAACTCCTGCGGTTCCTTGCTAGTCGTTGCAGCCGATCGCACTGGTTGCGCTCTACGGACCAGGCGTACTCGTCCATGCGCGAGTCTGACCAGAGCTTCCGGAAGACAGTGTTCGCGAGTTTTTCTATAGCGCCAGCCCGTTCGGAGACAGCTGGACGGCCGTGTTCGATTGGCCGCATGGGAACGGCGAGCATCATCCGAACGAAGCCATGCACGGGTTGGCCTTGGCCGCCTGGCCGCAGACTTCGGCGAGCTTGTCGGCGCCCACTGAGCACCGGAAGCCAAGCCGCGCAGTACGCCGAACCTTGATCGCGGGTGCGCCCCTTGCCTTTCGTCCTGGAAACGAACCTGTGCCGTTCTGATCGTTCTTGCGGCGTTTGTCGAAGCTGACGCTGCACAACGCGGTACTGTGGACGCTATGTTTCGGTGGGGCGCATTGCTGGGTTGGCTCGCAGGGTGCTCAACTAGTGTTGTGGTGACGTCGACGGCCCTTGGTCCGACCGAGTCGTTGTCGTCGCCGCAGACGCCGACCCGCGTAGACGTGCGCTGGATGTATACGGGTGCGTTGCGTCAGACGCTCCGTGCGGACCTGCGTCATGGCGGGGGCACTGGGAACGTTCGCGCGACGGTCGACGTTCTTCTCGACGTTCAGCCCGGAGCCGCGGAGGGGCAATGGCGCGTCGAGTACCGCGTGCTGTCGGTGCCCCAGCTGAGTTTCGATGGAGACATGGACCCGACGATCATGGGCTTGACTGTGGGCGATCGCGAGGCGGCGCTCTTGGCTCTCTCCGGCTCGGTTCTTATCGATGACCAGGGACATGCACTTGACGGGACGCGCGAGCTTTCCAACACCCAACGGGATGCCCTCGGTCCGAGTCTGCAGGCGTTGGCGAGATTCATTGGCCTGCCCGCGCTACCCAAGCTAGCGCAGGTCGACGCCAACGGACTCGTGGTGCGTTTGCGCAGCGGGGCCACTGCGACGGGCAATGGGGTGAGCAGTCCTGACTCCCGTCGCGAGATCTTGGTGGAACCGAAGAAAGGCTACGCGATCAAGAGCGTCTTCGTTGAGGTCACCGATGGCAGAACGGAAGTCGTCTCCACCTACACACAAGTCAACGCAACGACTTGTGGGGGGTGGACGCCGATTCCGGAGAGATGGGAACGCTGGGAAGAGTGGTTCCCGGAGATGGTCGCAGTAACACGATATGCCCCGAGCTCGCAGCTGTTTACCTTGGAGCTAAGCCCGAAAGGGCAAGCCCGCGCCGAAGAGGAGCGACGACGAGCCCGTCGCGAACTGGCGGCAGTGATGCACGACCCCTGTCGGCGAGACTTCTGGCAGCTCGCGTACGTGAACCGGTTCTTGCGCGTGTTCTCCAAGGACGCAGTTGTCGCGGAGATCGTGAAAACCATTCCTGCCGATGCCGCGGTTTGGACGTTGTTTCCAGAGACGGTGGCTTTGTTGGCGAGCGTGCTCCGTCAGAATGCCCCGGACTATTGGGCCGCGCTGCATACCCACCCCTCGCACGAGATTCGGGAATGGGCGTTGGCAATGGACCTGCGCGCCGCGGCAATACGCAGCGATGCCGAGACACGGGCCGCTGCATACGCAACCCTTGTCGCGTTGAAACCAACCGTCGCGCCTGTGCTGAAGATCTTAGAGGCGTTCGAACCGGGGAAACCAGCGCCCGCAGTTCGGCAGACTCTGCCCAGACGCTAGCGCCTTATCGCCCCAGCCGCCCAGCCGCGGGTCGTTGGCCACCGCGGGCACGATGCCAACGAGGTCTTCGTTGGTGGGCTCGGGTACGGACAGAAAACCGGGCACCTGGCCTTCCCGCGCGGCGACCTGCGCCCGATCCACGCGTCCCACTACGATCTTGAGCGTTGGATCTGCGTGCGTACCCGTAGAGGCGAGGCGCCAAGAACCATGACGAGCGACGCGAGGGTCCGATCAGCCACTGCACCGTGCAACGCTACCAGCGCCGACTGTCCGGTCCTCCGGCCGTGGTACGAGAGGCCCATGTCGACTTCGATACGCCTTGGCTTCGTTTCACTGATGACGCTGGCGGCCAGCGGCTGCAGCGACGATGCCGACGCCTCGACCGAGGCGTCGACAACCACTGCCGAACGCGGAACCTCCTCCGGCGACACATCGGGACTCCTCGACGACTCCACGGGCCCCGTCGCGGACGACTCATCCACCGGGTTACCGTCGTCGACCGAGGGCTCCTCAACGGGCGCCTTGGAGGCGTGCCCCGACCTCCAAGAGGTCGCCGCCTAGGTTGCGGAGACCTACCGCGAGTCACAGCAGCTCGTGGGTCTCGTAATCGGCGTGTCTGCGGATGGATGCCAGCCGTGGTCACAGGCCTGGGGTATGGCCGATGTCGCAGGAGGCGAAGACCTGACGCCGCAGCACATCCTGCGTGCCGGGAGCCTGACCAAGTCGTACACCGCGGCGCTCAAGCTGCGGCTTGAGGAGGAGGGTCTGCTGACGCTCGACGACACCATCGATCTGTGGGGCATCGATGTTCCGAGTGCGGATGCGATCACGGTCCGGCAGCTGTTGAACCACACGAGCGGCTTGGCCGACTACCAGAACAACCCGACCTTCATCGACGCCATTACTGCGGAGCCCACCCGCGTGTGGGAGCCGGCCGAGCTGGTGGACTACACCGTCGAGCTCGGGCCGGTGGGTCGTCCCGGTGGTGCGCACGCCTACTCGAATGCGAACTACGTGATCGCAGCGCTCGTTGGCGAGGAGGCCGCGGGCGGCACGTACGTTGGCCTGCTGCGCGAGCATGTCCTGGACCCGGCGGGGCTTGAGCACACGTACTTGGAGGGGGAGGAAACCTGGGACGAGCCCACCGCGATGGGGTACGTCGTGCAAGCGATGGGCACCCCGACCGACACCGTGGGTGCCTACCACGCGTCCGCCGTATGGTCTTCAGGCGCAGTTGTGGGCACCGGCGACGATGTGAGGCTCTGGATGGAGACGTTGCTGTCGACCGATTTTCTTACCGACGAAAGCCAGGCGCAACTCGTCGACTGGGTACCGGGGACATTGAACTATGGCTTGGGGATCTTCGCGATCCAGGGGCAGGGCCTCACCGGCTACGGCCACAATGGGGCGGTGATGGGGTTTCAGGCCGCCGCGCTGCACGACCCACAAGGGGGAGCCACGGTCTCGGTCCTGCAAAACCAGATCGGGGTGGACGGAACGGGGCAGCTTGCATCCGACCCAACCACGTTGGCCCTGCAGATCCTTGAGGCGCTGGCCGCATCGTAGGGCAACGGTGCCAAGGCCCGCGCAGCGCCGCCACCCGCGTGGTATCGTGGTCTTGAGTGGTACGTATCGTGAGTCTTTTGGGCGCGGCGGGGTTGCTGCTATTGGGCTGCAAGTCGACGTTCGAATGCACGGACGACTCACAGTGCAACGCCAACGGCGACGGTAAAGAGGGAACGTGCCAACCGGCGACGGGTTTTTGCAGTTTCCCCGACGACGACTGTGACTCGGGGCAGCGCTACGGTGCGCTGGCGCCCGACGGCCTCGCGGGGGCGTGCGTACCGGAAGGCACTGCCTCGACTGGCGGCCCCACGCTCACCACCGGAAACAACGACACGACGCCATCCCAGAGCACGGGCAGTAGCGGCGCTGTCGTCGCTGACGCCTCAAGCGGATCGACGTTTTCCGCGAGCGCCTCGTCGGGCGAACTGGACACATCCGGCAACTCGAGCGACTCGGACGGCTCAAGCGACTCGGGCAGTTCAGGCGGCATCGTATCGGCCTGCTGCGTTCCCGGATGCGACGGCACGTGTCCGCGTGCGGCAACCTGCGGGCCTGTCGTGGTTGGGGGACCGGTTGCGGCGGCCGAAGCGATCGGCGTGGCCATCGTTGGCGATGCGGTTATCTGGTCGACCGGCTTTGGCCGTACGCTCGAAATGTACGCGATGCAGACCGGGACCTGGAGTCAGCTAGCAACGGTCGATGACAGCGATTTCATCACCAAGATCGCCGGCGGCGACAATCACGTCTACTTCCTCGACCACGGGGGCGACACGGTCAAACGGGCCAGCGTCCCGGGCGGTGTGGTCGAGATCGTCACCACCGTCAACGGGGCACAGGCAGGCTTTGGGTCGATAGCACTGAACGACACGCACGCATACTTCGCGATGGCCACCAGCGGTGACGTTTGGCGGACCGCACTCGCGCCGGGCGGCGATGCCGAGCTCGTCGCCCTGGTCGACGTACCGCTCCACGTCGCAGTCGACGACACGCACCTGTACTTTGTCGAGAGAGCCGGCATCGACGAGATCCGCCGTATTGCCCTGGACGAGATCGGGGCGGATCTCTTCGGCGGCGTCGTGGTGACCCACCCTAGCCTCGGCGCCTTCGCGATCGACGGCGAGTGGATCTACTACCAATACGCCGACAGGTTGGCCCGCGCGCTGAAGGCGGAATTCGACGACAGCGAGGTACTCGTGAACGGCGTCGGGAGCATCTGGGAGATCAACATCGACGAGCAGCACGTCTACTTCACGAGCGAGACCGACGACACTCTCGCCCGGTGGGACAAGGACTCGGAAGAACTTGAGGAACTCGCGGAGACGGACACCCCGTGGGGTCTCGCCGTCGGGTGCGACCGCGTCTACTGGGCGCAGAGCGGCACTGAGGAGCTTATTAGCCTCCAGAAGTAGGATCGTTCTCAGTTTTAGTGACCCGATATGAGGCCCGCGCCGCTCTAGTACTTCGTGCCCGCGTTTGCTCCTCGGTCTCAGTCCACAGTCCTCGCATTGGCGCTCACCGCCGGTTGTCCCGCGGACGAGGACGACAATCCCGCCGGAGGCACTGTCGCTGGCACAGAAAGCTCGGGACCAACGATGGGGCCCGCGGGCTCGAGCGACAGCGGTGAGCCGCAGACCGCGCCCGGAGCGACGAGCGGCACGACAGCGAGCGACAGCGACGGCAGTGATGACGAGAGCGGTCGCGGGAGCGATGACGAGACCGATGGTGGTGACAGCACAGGTCGTGACGTCACCGACAACCCCACGTTTGTTGCGCTGGGCCATGGCGGTTGGTTTGCGACGTCCTGCGACCTTGGTCGCACCTGGCAAACGCAAGCCTTCTCCGACGTCGCAGATGATCACTCCCCGTGGTCAGGCTTTGGTGGACTCGCCTTTGGCGACGGTGTTTTTGTCGGCGGATTTGGCTGGGGAGCACTGGGCCACGTCACGGTCTCAAGCAATGGCTCGATGTGGACCGACCTCGACAGCACGGCGTTCCCTCATGACAAAGGCATGGGGTACGACTCGTGGACAGCGGGCGTCGTCCATGACGGCGAGGGATTCTTGCTCTTCGCTCAGGACCGATGGACCTCGAGCACTGGGGATGCGTGGACGATAATCGACGGGACGCTCCCGCCGGGCACAGACCAGATCAGGCAGGTGCGAGCCTTCGACGACGGGTTGATCGTCATCGCGGCGGAGAGCCAGTCTGGCGGCGGGCATCCGGTGGGCAACTTCATGATCACCAGCCAAGATCGAGGCGTCTCGTGGTCTGAAGGCACCGGTTTTGTGTCCGAGTGTGCCGACGGGGTCCAGCACTACGGCGACATCGAGCGATCCGGGGACACGCTGCTCGTGGGCGCAAACTCGCTGTGTCGCTCGAACGATCTCGGGGCCACATGGTCACTGGTCGATGGACCCGGGGACGGTTCTGCCATCGGTGATCTCGTCGCGGACCAGCAGGGGTTCCTGGCGTTCGTCGGGCAACAGACATGGCGGTCAGCCGACGGAAGTACGTGGTCACAGGAGACAACCGTCGCCCAGGACGTACAGCTTGGTTACGCGGCCTACGGCGCCGGAACCTACGTGGTAGTCGACCGACAGGGCACGAGATTTTTCTACAGTGACGATGGTTTGGCGTGGAGCCCGGCCACCGTCGAATCCGGCACCAACCTTGAGACTTGGGTCCGCGACGTCGCCTTTGGCTACGCGATGGGAACTTGCGGCGCCTAGGTGCGTCACGACTTGGGGCAAGCAGACGTGGCGAGCACGCGAGCCGCGGGCACCCGAATCTCTCGTTTGAAATAGGCCTTGAAGTCCGCGGCAACCGGCATGCGATCGACCGCTCCGTCCATGCAGGCGAGCCAAACGTCGTGTTCCGCCTGGCCTATCGGCAAGTGAGCGTGCGCGGCGGGGATCCGGATTGTTCCCCAGCGTTCGCTGTAGCGCTTGGGCCCGCCCAACCAACCGGTCAAGAATGCCGCGAGTTTGTCGCGCGCCAGCGGCACGTCTGGATGCATCACGAGTACGTTCGCCGCCTCGGGAAGCTCGGCCATCAGGTCGTAGAAATGATCGACCAACTGACGGAGCCCGGCCTCACCACCCATGGCACGTAACGAGGCGTCCTCGAAACCATACTCCCCGGGCTGTTGGTCTCCCACTGTCCCAGTGTAGCAGCGCCCAACGGCGGGACAGCACGAGCGCAGCGTGATCGCCGACCCACTACAGGGGTTGTGCGCAGCAGCGAAAACCCGTGATGTAGGGAGGCGTGGCCGCGGACTTTGGCGGGGCCTTGTAGTAGCAGCCTGCCCCCGCCCCAATGACGTAACCACCCCCCCGTGCCGCGCCAGCGCCACCGGCCGTCCACTCCGCGAGATTGCCCATCATGTCCATCACCCCCCACTCCGACGCGCAGTCCGAGTTTTGGCCGGTCACACGCAGACTGTGGGGCAGTTGGGACAGGCACGGATGGTCGAGTTCCCCCAACACCCACGCCTCCTCGGTCCCGAAGTACTCAACCGCGGGACGCACCGGTCGGTTGTCGTTGCAGACGCCGGGCCGATACTTGTTGCCGTAGGGAAATACGGTGAACCCGGGCCCGCGACACGCCCGTACCCACTCCGACTCGGAGCACAGGTACTTGCCCGACTCCTCGCACGCGGCTGTCGCAGTCGTCAACGTGATGTACCCGTGCGGCACAGCCCCGCGCAGCGAGACCGCGGCCACCCGTGTCTCGCCCGGGTTGTGGTACGGCGACCAACTCGAAACGACATCGCCGTCGTCATCGAGCACGACGACGGAGGCTTCGTACCGATCGATGCAGTGGTCGGCGCCGACGCCGTCCGACTCGACAATGACCATGCCCGCCGGACAACGATCGGTCCACACTTCTTCGAGCAATCCCTCGTTCGG
>JAESSZ010000517.1 GCA_016763875.1 Nannocystaceae bacterium | reverse complement strand
GGGTGAAAATGCCTTGATGCGCTTTTATGTGCTGCACTGCATCGGCCTGCCCTTGGCCGCGGCCACACTCATTGCCGTTCATTTCTGGCGGATCCGGAAAGACGGCGGCATCAGTGGCCCCATGTAGAGGGAGAATTCAGAGTTCGGAGTTCCGGGGGCCCGGCGAGGCGTACGGCCGTCCGCCGCACGCGCTCGACCTGGGAGAGTTGCCAGAACGTTTCAAGGCCCACGGCCTGGTCTTCGACGCGACCGCGTGCAAGACATCGGAAGACCTGCGATCGCTGTACGACTTCTTCCATCCCCTCATGCGACGCGTCGCGAGCTGTGGTCGCGCGGTCGTGTTGGGGACCGCGCCCAGCAGCCTGACGAACGATCCGGTGGCCGCAGCGACCCAGGCGGCACTCGAGGGCTTCACCCGCAGCCTCGCCAAAGAACTCGGAAAACGCGGATCGACGGCGCAGCTGCTGTACGTCGAACGCGGGGCCGAGGCGCGGGTCGAAGGCCCACTACGATTCTTTTTGTCCCACCGTTCCGCGTTCGTCTCGGGGCAACCGCTGTGGATCTCAGGCGGCGTCAAGCATGCGACGCCCGAAACCTGGGAAGCGCCGCTGTCGGGCAAGGTCGCGTTGGTCACCGGTGCCGCCCGTGGCATCGGCGAAGCAACAGCCGAGATCATGGCCAATGAGGGCGCCAGAGTCGTGTGCCTCGACCGGCCGCAAGACGATCAGCTGTGCAGCCAAGTGGCACGACGAATCGGCGGTTCGGTCCTGCTCGCCGACGTCAGCGATCCGGAAGCGCCGAACAAGATTGCCGCGCTCCTGGCGGCCGAACACGGGGGCGTGGACATCGTGGTCCACAACGCGGGCATCACCCGCGACAAGACGCTCGCAAAGATGAAACCCGAGCAGTGGGACATGACGCTCGACATCAACTTGGCTGCCATCCAGCGCATCACCGGCAAGCTGATCGAGGACGGCGTCCTGCGCGACGAGGGCCGCGTGATCCTACTGTCGTCGGTGGCTGGCATCGCGGGCAACATGGGCCAAACCAACTATGCGGCCAGCAAGTCGGGCGTCATCGGCTACATGCGTGCGCTGTCCCCAGCGCTGGCGCCTCGGGGGATCACCGTCAATGCCATCGCCCCTGGGTTCATCGAGACCCGACTGACCGCGGCAATCCCTGTGATGATCAGGGAGGCTGCACGGCGTCTGAGCAACTTGGGTCAGGGCGGCCTTCCGCGTGACGTCGGCGAGGCCATCACCTTCTTGTCCACGCCGGGCGCTTTCGGTGTCACCGGCAATGTATTGCGGGTGTGTGGCGGCGCCCTCGTCGGCGCCTAGTGGGCGCCCTCGTCCCCGTCTGTGCGATTCACGGAGAGTTTTCAGCCATGACCAACAAGAAACAACGCGCCGTCATCATCGATGGGATCCGTACTCCGTTCGTCAAAGCGTTCGTCGAGTACATGAAGATGGACACCATTGCGCTCGGCAATGCCGCCGTCAGCGCCTTGCTGGCGCGCACGGAGATTCCCAAGAAGGACATCGATGGCATCGTGTGGGGCGGCGTTATTCTGCCCGGGATGTCACCGAACGTCGCCCGGGAAATCGCGCTGGACCTGCGCTTGGGCGCGCACGTCCAGGGATTCACGGTCACGCATGCGTGCGCCTCGGGGTTGCAGGCGATTACCTCCGCAGTGTCCGCTATCGAACGTGGTGAAGCCGATGTGATGATCGCAGGCGGCAGCGACAGCACCTCCAACGCGCAGATCAGCCTGCCGCAAAAGGTCGTGCACGCGCTGGCGCCGTTGGCGTTCGGTAAAGCGACCCCAAAGGACGTGCTGGGGGTGCTCTCGCAGCTCGTGCATATCACGGAACTCTTGCCCAAGATGCCCAAGATCGCCGAGCGGTCCACCGGAGAGGTCATGGGGGAAGGCGCCGAGCGCATGGCGGCACGCAACGAGATCACCCGCGAACAGCAGGACGAGTTCGCGGTGCGCTCGCACCATCGGGCGGCCGCAGGCATTCGGTCGGGACGGCTTCGTGATGAAGTGGCGCCGGTCGAAACCCCAGAGGGAAAGACCGTGACCACCGATACGCTGGTCCGCGCGGAAACCAGCGTCGAGAAGCTGGCCAAATTGCGGCCGGTGTTCTCCAAAAAAGGCACGCTGACCGCAGGCAACTCGAGCCCACTGACCGATGGCGCCGCAGCGGTGCTGCTGATGTCCGAAGAAAAGGCGAGGGCCATCGGATTCACCCCCAAGGCCGCGTTTCGTTCATGGAGCTACGTCGGGGTCGATCCCGCCGACCAGCTGCTCATGGGACCTGCGCTGGCAATGCCGCAGGCGCTGGACCGCGCGGGCATGACCCTCAAGGACATCGGTCTGGTCGACATGCACGAAGCGTTCGCCGCCCAGGTCCTCTCGGTGCTGCGCATGCTGGCCAGTGACGCTTTTTGTCGCACCCGGCTGGGCAAGGACGCCGCAGTCGGCGAGATCGATCCCGCGATCCTCAATGTGCATGGCGGCTCGGTGGCACTCGGTCATCCGTTCGGTGCCACTGGCGCTCGCATGGTCACCACTATGGCCAACGAGTTGATCGCTGCGGACCAGGAGACGGCACTGCTGGGGATCTGCGCAGCGGGTGGACTCGGCGCAGGCGCGGTCTTGGAACGCGTTGGGTAACCGCAGCGCGACTCGATCGTCCTAGACCTCCCCGCCGCGCACGCACGATTATCGCGAGTCAAATGCACTTCCAGACCTGCGAACTCGACGCCCGGTTCGGTCGTTGCGTTGAGTCGATATTCCATTTTCGTGACTTCGTACCGGACCACGCGATCGAACGGGTGGTGCCGACTGGGCACGTGTTTCTGATCTTCGAGCTCGACGGGATGGCGCGCAGCACGTTTGACAACCAGACGCTGGCGCCAAACGGGGAGTTCACACGCGCTTGGGTGTCTGGTGTTCACCGGAACTTCATCTCGATCTCGGCGCACCCGCGATCCGAGATGTTCGTGATCCAGTTCGCGATCGGCGGCGCATATCCGTTTCTACAGCGCGCAGTGGCCGGCCTCAACGACACCGTCATCGCGGCCGAGCAGGTCTTCGGACCCGAGATTCTCCAGTTGCGTGACCGCCTGCAGCGGGGCGACAACTCTGAGGCCAAGTTCGAAATTGCTCTCCAATGGCTCGCGGATCGTGTCGACCGGG
>JAESSZ010000516.1 GCA_016763875.1 Nannocystaceae bacterium | reverse complement strand
GGGCCGACCACTTCATTCGCAGCGAGCGTCGATCGTGAAGACCGCGTGGTCGCCGTGGGGGCGGGTGGGCGCGATGGCGTCGGAGCCCACCGTTCCCGCAACGTTGGCCCCGTCCACGAACAAGGTCAGGGCGTCCTGGTCGAAGCGGTACACCATCTTTGAGTTCAAGCCGTTCTCGTCGAAGTCGCCCTCGACAGCCCCACTGGAGACCGCATTTTCTTCGTCCAGTCCGGCACGGATCGCGGTGAGACCGAAGGCGCCATCGGCGGTGCTCCCCGCGAGATCGTAGCCGTTGGAGAGCGGGAACCCGCTCGGGTTGGTGACCGATGTGTCGCACGAGGTCACATCGGTCAGTTCGTAGACCGTGCCGTCGTCGACGGTGACGGTGATTCGCGCTCCTCCCTCGCCCATGCCCTGCGTTTCGTCGCCACCCGCTTCGGTATCCGTTGCGGAGGATTCACCGTCCGCCGGGTCGCACGCGGCGCTCAGCGTGATGAGGAGGCCGAGAACCGCGGCGGTACGCGAGAGGGGGATACGGTGAGGAGCGTCGTTGAACACAGCAGCTGTGTTCGTTGCCGCCGCACCCCGACCGTTCCCGCTTTTCTGCCGCAACTTCGGCCGGGTCAGTCGAAGTGAACATCATCCATCCGCATGTCGAACACAACCGGGCTGGTCGACCTCCAACAACACGGAGCGGTCACTGTGAACGATGGCAGCACCCGACTCAGTACTGCGGCTTCGGGTCGTCTATCTGTGGGGATCTCGCCACGCCGAAATCGGGCGGTCGCGATCAGGTTGAGCACGTATTTTGCGAGATGATCCAACTTGCGTCGCGGTAGCGCCAGGCTACGCTGCGCGCATGACGGCCACCGAGCTACGACTGCGTACCTTCGATCGCATCGTGTTCTTCACCGGTGCGGGGATGTCCGCCGAGAGCGGCGTGCCGACCTACCGGGGCAAAGGGGGGATCTGGCGCGAGTACGACTTCGAGCGATATGCGTGCCAAGCGGCGTTCGATCGTGATCCCGACGCCGTGTGGGAGTTCCACAACTTCCGCCGCGGCCTGGTCGCGGCCTGCGACCCCAACGACGGCCACCGACTCATCGCTGAGCTTGAGGCCCACCGATCCAACACGTGCGTGATCACGCAAAACATCGACGGGTTGCACCAACTCGCGGGGAGCGAGCAGGTCACCGAGCTGCACGGCAGCCTGTGGCGCTGCCGCTGCGATCAGTGCGGCGCACACCACACCGCCCGCGAGAACCCAAAGGCGCCCATCCACTGCGAATGCGGCGCGTATTGGCGCCCTGATATCGTCTGGTTCGGTGACCAGCTTGAGTCATCGAATCTCGATGCGGCGGTCGCTGCAATGAAGGCCTGCGATCTGTTTGTCAGCGTCGGGACGTCCGGTGTCGTATTCCCTGCCGCCGACTTACCGCTCGTCGCGAAGAAAAACGGGGCGACCTTGATCGAGATCAATCCCGACGTTACGCCCATCTCAGAGGTCTATGACGTCTGCCTGCGGGGCACCGCCAGTGCGATGCTGGCGACGCTTGCCGGCGACTAGAGCGCGGGACCACCCTACCAAGGTCACCGGTTGCGTGGTCGCACGCTATCGCCCCGTCGGCGGGAGGCGAGCAACACAAACACGACAAGCAGTCCCGTCCCGCCCCCACGCGGGCCGCCTTGCCCGCATGCGCAGCCGACGTCGTCGCCATCGCCCTGGCCGGGGTCGCCGGTATCTGTCCCATCCGCAGTACCCGTCCCATCCGCCGCACCGCCGCTAGTTGCGTCGAGATCGTCTGCGCCATTGCCATCGCCATCGCCGTCGCCCCCGGTCGAGCCGTCGACCGCACCGCCGGAGTCGGCCCCCGTGTCACCCCCCGTGCCAGTGCCCGACGGGTCGTTCTCGATGACTGCGTCGCTGAACGCGAGGTCGGAAAGCAGTAGCCCCCGCGGCGCCCCGTCGAAGACCACCGCCACCGACGCAAGATCGCTCAAGTCGATGCCTTCGAAGTCGACCAGCGGCACACGAATGCCGTGCAGGATCTTCTTGGGCAGGAATGGCGTGAGTGTCCCGGGCGCGGGCTGTAGCGCGTCCGTGTAGTCCGACAGCGCGACCGATGCGGAGACCCCCGCGGTATCGGTGAGCTCCAAGCGAGCCTCGACAGCAGACGCGGCCTGCCCCGGCCCCTCGAAGTCCACACCCGCACGCAGCTGAACGAACTGCAGCGCGCTGACGTCCGTCCCGGCGGGTAACGTGTTGGTCCAACGTGCGTCGGGCCCGAACGCGATCCGCAGCTGGCCGAGACCCGGCGTGTGCGGCTGACGGGAGTCGAACACCATGCCCTGGATGCTGCCGAGCTCGTCCACGCAGTGGTCGATGATCGCGTTTGCGTCTTCGAGCCCGCACAGATCGTAGACCTTCAGCCCGTCGGCCGTCACTGTCTCGCCGAGCGTGTTGGTCTGCAGCGCGACATCGTCGTCGAGCGCGTTGACGTCCAGGCGCTCCGTTGGGTCGTCGGGTGCCTGATACGTAGTAAAAATCGGTCCCCGTGCGGCCGCAGGAGTCACGTTGCCGCGCAGCACATCGTCGAACTCTTCTTCCTCGCCGAGATGCCGTCGAAAGAACGCAGCCATGTACGCCACGAGCGCCCCCTGCTGCTGTGACTCGGTCAGCCGGGAAGAACCGGGGCCCGGGCTGCAGTCTGGATCGCTGCTCTCGAAGATCTCGGTGAGGTTTTGGAAATCGTCACCGGCCGCCGCGACGAACGAGGACGGACTCCACACCGTGTTGAAGAAGTTGTGGTTCATGCCGTACATCGTGAAGATGTACTTGGGCGTCAAGTCGCCCGGTGCGGCGTAGCGTGCGTCGTCGAAGTAGTGCGCACCCTGGAGGTCCGTCACGTCGCCGTCGCAATACGGCAGCACGATGCCGAGGGCGACATCGCTAAGCGTGGGCCGTGTGAAGTCGACCGGAGCGAGCAGCAGCGCGGCGTCGATCCCAATGATGCCGTCGTTGGCTTGGTCGATGAGCACCGCCCTGGCCGCGCCTTCGCCTCCGCGCGAGTGCCCGACCACACCGATGCGCTCAAGATCGACGGCGCCAACGTACTTGTCACCGAACGGCTCTGCGCCGGCCGTGGCGAACTCCGCCCACTGCGTGAGGTGGGCGACGATCAGGTACCCCCGAGCGTCCGCGCCGCCGTCTAGGGTGTTGTTGTCCGCCGCATTGATGCCATCGGCGCTGACCGAGACCACGATGTACCCGTGGCTGGCAAGCGTGGTGGCAGCGAACGCATAGCCCTCGTAGGACGGAATCGGAATGTGCCCGGGCGCGCATGGCCACTCACCGAACCCCCCGCCGGACGAGCCGTCGCCGAGGGTTCCGCCAGGGCTGTCCGGGTTGTAACAGGTCGCATGTCGCCCGTGCATCATGACGACCAGAGGAAACGGGCCGCTCGCGAGATCCGTTGGACTGTAGACCTCGGCGCGCATCTCGGTCGCGGCGCCAAAGCCCGGGGGGCCAAAGGCCTCGTCCCCGAAGTCGTAGCCTTCCGTCTGCACATCGAACGGCCCGGTGGCGTCGGGTTCGCCTGCATACGCCCACGTCGGGATCGCAGCGAGCAATGTGGCGGTTGCGACGGCCCGGATCATGGCTGGCTCCCTTCGCCCGTCATCGCGACTTCCGAGAGGCGCGGTTTTCTCTCCGAGACTTCGTTGGACAAGGGACCGGCGCGCACGATGATCTCCGTGTCGGTGCGCATGCGTTCGAACTGCGCGCTATCGACGGTGAAGATCAAATGATCGAG
>JAESSZ010000515.1 GCA_016763875.1 Nannocystaceae bacterium | reverse complement strand
GCGTCAGGGTGATAGACGCTCGCGCGATGCCGCGCAACACGCGAGTTGCGCGTCTTGTTGCGTGCCGCTCTTGGGCGTCCTTGCGCCAACGACTGCGGTCCCCTTGTGGATCAGCCGTCCCGACCTACCTTGTGCTGCAACGGCCGCCAGAGGCCCAGCAGACCTCCCTGAGTCAACCCCAGTCAACGTTCGGAACTCCCCATGGCCCACCTCATCGCATCCACCGCCGGTTTCGCCGTCGGCCTAGTCCTCCTGCCTGCCATGATCCGCGGTGTTCGCGTCAAAGGCACGGGCGCTGCGATCAAGGCGGGTCTGGTGTGTGGCCTGTTGTCGGCGGTGCTCGGCAAACTCCTGCTGGTGCTGCTGACGTTGGTGTTCTTCCTGCCGATCGTGCTGACGGGTCCGGTCGGCGTGTTTGTTGTCCAGGCCCTGGTCAACGCTATTTTGCTGGGGCTCACGGCGAGGATCGTCTCGGGGATCGAGTTCGAGCGCTTGCGCACCACACTGTGGGCGGCGTTCGCGCTAACCGTGCTCCAGACGATCGCCAAGATGCTGTTGTAGCCCGCGAGCACCCTCGCGACCCGTCACTGGGTGAGGCGCCCAGCAGACGAGCGGAGCCCCCACAAACGTGTTAACACCTGCACGCCCATGTGCGGGGTCTTTGGCATTCGCAATCACCCGGAAGCGGCGAACCTCACCTACCTGGGGCTTCACGCGCTGCAACACCGCGGGCAGGAGTCCGCTGGCGTTGTTTCCAACGAAGAGGGCATCTTGCACGGCGTGCGCCGGATGGGGCAGGTTCGCAAGATCTTCACGCGCGAACTGTTGGCGCAGTTGCCGGGCAGTCTGAGTGTCGGGCACGTGCGCTACGCGACCTCGGGCGGCTCGCTCGTCAGAAACATCCAGCCGCTGTGGGCGCAAGCGCAAAGCGGCACCGTGGCCATCGCGCACAACGGCAACTTCGTGAACGAAGACGTGCTCCGGGCCCGACTCGAGGCTGACGGCGCGATTTTCTCCAGCATGTCGGACACCGAGGTTGTGCTGCAACTGATGGCGCGCAGCAAGGCCACTGGCATCGTCGAACAGCTCAAGGACGCGCTGTCGCATGTCTCTGGCGCGTACTCCATGGTCCTCACGACGGAGGACAAGCTCATCGCGGTCCGCGATCCCAACGGCTTCCGCCCGCTGGTCCTCGGCAAACTCAAGAGTCCCGACAACTGTTGGGTTGTCGCTTCCGAGACCTGCGCGTTCGACCTCATCGAAGCCGAACGCGTTCGCGACATCGAGCCCGGCGAGATCCTTGTCATCGACAACAACGGCATGACCAGCCATCGCTTGGCGAAGGGCGTACGCCGCTTCTGCGTGTTCGAACACGTGTACTTCGCCCGACCCGACAGCGTGCTGGACGGCCTGTCGGTTTACGACTCTCGCATCGCCATGGGCGCACGTTTGGCCCAGGAGCACCCCGTCCAAGCCGACGCAGTCGTGCCCGTCCCGGACTCCGGCGTGGTCGCGGCGATGGGGTACGCGCGCCAAAGCGGAATCCCATTTGAGATGGGCCTTATCCGCAACCACTATGTCGGACGGACCTTCATCGAGCCGATGGATTCGATCCGTCACTTCGGCGTGAAACTCAAACTCAACGCGGTCCCCGGCCTGATGAAGGGCAAGCGCGTGGTTGTGGTCGATGACTCGATAGTCCGGGGCACGACCAGTCAGAAGATCGTGCGATTGATCCGAGCCGCGGGTGCGACGCAAGTGCACATCCGGATCCCCTCGCCGCCCGTCAGCGGCCCGTGTCACTACGGCATCGACACCCCCACACGAGGCGAACTTGTGGCCGCCAAGCAGTCGGTGGCCTCGGTCAAGGAGGCCATCGAGGCGGACTCGCTGGGTTACCTCAGCGTTGACGGCCTGCGCGAGGCGGTCAAGGCCCGCCCTGACTACGCGTACTGCGACGCCTGCTTCACAGGCAACTACCCGATCCCAATCGACGAGAATCGCGTCTCGCGCAAACTGCGCCTCGTCGAAGTGTAGGCTCTGGCCCACGCCCCCAGCGTTGTCCCGTTATGAATCCCCACGCCGAGCAAGCACCTGCCTCCGCAGTGCCCGAGCACGCCAAGGTCGTCGAGCGCCTCGACCGCCTTTCCGAGCGTCTGGGTGAACTGCGGAGGCATCTTTGACTACGAAGGGTCCACGGAAAAACTCGAGGAACTCGACGCGCAGACCGCCGAGCCCGGGTTTTGGGATGACGCCGACGCCGCGCAGACCGTGGTGCGCGAGCAGTCGACGATCAAGAGACTCATCGAGGTTCTCGACGAGGCGGCCGAGGCGCTCGATGAAGGTCGCACGCTGTACGAGTTGGCGCGCGAGGAGAACGACGACGACAGCGTTCACGAGGCGTGGGCGCAGTTGGATCTTTGTGAGCAGCGGGTCGCAAAGATGGAATTCCGCCGCATGCTGTCGGGGCCTCACGATGCCATGCCGGCGATCCTCAGCATCAACGCTGGTGCCGGTGGCGTCGACAGCCAAGACTGGGCGGAGATCCTGCTGCGCATGTTCTCCCGCTGGGGCGAGCAGCAGGGTTACGCGGTCAAGATGCTCGACGTGCAAGAGGGAGAGCAGGCAGGGATTCGCAGCGCCGAGTTGTCGATCGACGGGGACTACGCCTACGGCAACCTGCGCTCGGAGGTCGGGGTTCATCGCTTGGTCCGTATCTCGCCGTTTGACGCCCAGGCCCGACGTCAGACGAGCTTCACGTCGATCATGGTCGTCCCCGACATGGGTGACGACGCCAACTTCGAGGTTGAGGTTCGCGATGTTGACCTTCGCGTGGATACCTATCGCGCGTCGGGCAAGGGCGGTCAGCACGTCAACAAGACCGACAGCGCCGTCCGGCTGACCCACTTCCCTTCGGGGATCGTGGTGGCGTGTCAGGCAGAGCGCAGCCAACACAAGAACCACGCGACGGCGATGCGTACGCTCAAGGCGCGTCTTTGGGTCGTTGAGCAGGCACGTCGTGACGCGGCGATGGCCGTGCTTCAGGGCGAGAAAAAGGCAATCGAGTGGGGCAGCCAGATCCGCTCGTACGTCATGCAGCCCTACCAACAGGTCAACGACCACCGCACGGCCCTCAAGATCTCCAATGTGCAGGCGGTCTTGGACGGCGAGCTTCAGCCATTCATCGAGGCGTTCTTGCTGGCTCAGGGCAAGACTTCGACGCCGCAACCCGACGACGAGGACAACGGGGGATGAGCGAGGACCGGCCGGACAAACGGGGCGCGCTGGTGTCGCTGCTGGACTTTTCGGTTCTGGATTAGCTCGTCGCGTGGCGTCACTTGCGGACCGCGGATGCGCGCGCGCCGTGGGTGTCGACGCTGCTCATCGTCGCGATGTATCTCATCGTGGTCGGCGGTGGCCTGGCGGTGTACGCCACCATGCTCGACTCTGGGGTCGGCGGCATTGTCATCGGCCCGTTCGACGTCCCGGGGACCGATGCGGGGCCAACCCCGCTTCAGCGCTATTACGGTGTCTTTGGTGGCCTCACGCTAGTCATCGGGGTGATGTGCCTCGTGTTCGGGACCGCATCGCGCTTCTTCAACCTGCTGCCGACGATCATCACCATGTCGGTGTTGCTCGGGTGTATGGCGCTCGTTGTCGTTCTGAGCCTCATGAGCGGGCTTGAGGGCGATCTTCGCGACAAGATTCTCGCCCAAAAAGCCCACGTTCGTGTGGCTCGGCCGGACGGCATGCCATTTGAGGACTATCTCTCGCTGTCGGACGCCTTGGCCGCAGGCGAGGGCCTCGCGGGGGCCAGTCCGTACCTTGAGGGTGAGATCATGGTGCGCTCGGGGCTCAACCGCCAGGGCGCGGTGCTCGGTGGGATTTTGCCCGTGCGCCAGACGACGGTGTCCAACCTGCCGGAGTTGGTGCGGACCGGAGACTACGAGTATCTCGCTCACCCGGAGCGGATCCCGACCCTGACCCGTTCGCGAGCGACGACGATGAGGAAACGCCGTGGCGGCTGCGGCACCTCGACGAGCAACGTAAAAAACGGCGCAAGGAATCGCGGTCGTTCGAGGCGCAAAAGACCAACAAGGTTGGCGACAAAGTCCCCACGCCTAAACGGAAGGATACGGCCCCCACGGGTCGTGACGCGACCGACGACGACGACGGCGGATGGGAGGACCCCGCGCAAGAGTTGGGTCGTCTGCGCGGTGAGTCCGGGTCGTCCGCGGATGACGGTGGCAGTGGGGACGGCGGCAGTGGGGACGGCGGCAGTGGGGACGGCGGCAGTGGGGACGGCGGCAGTGGGGACG
>JAESSZ010000053.1 GCA_016763875.1 Nannocystaceae bacterium | reverse complement strand
GCAGTGACGACTCGTGCCTGCCCGCCAAGTTCCGTCACGACGGCGGCTGCTGAGCGTTCGTTGGCGGGGCAGGTCGACTCACGTGCCGCTTAGTTTGCGGGACTGTTCCGTAGCGCGTCCCAAGCCGCCTCGACGACGGTACGCACGCCGATCGCCGCCAGGTCGGGATCGAGCCGGGTCACGCGTAGACTGAAGTCCAAGAGACTCGGGTCGCCGGACATCAGCGCGGTGACGAAGATACCCTTGAACGCTGGCGCGAAGGCCATTGCACTCGGGGCATCGTGGGCAGCCTTGCGTACGCTCTCGTCAGCCCGAGCTTGCTCAAGTGCAGACGAATACGCGTGCGAGAAATGCGTTTGGTGGGCCTGTGAGAAGTCGGTGCCATGGAAGGTGTTGAGTGCGTGGACGACACGCTCGACCGTGATCTTGCCAAAGTACTTGCGCTTGGCGTCGCTCGCTTCTTCCGCCTGCTGCGTGGCCGATCGCCATGCGCGTACTCCTTTTGTTAGGCCTGTTATCTCCCAGGCAACGGTCCGATCGCTGGACACCAAACCCACCCGCCAGCGCTCGCCGTCCCGCTCAGCGACCAGGGCCACCGCATCGATTGGAAACGCAGCGATCTGCTCCAGACGATGTTGCGACCACGCAATGACGCGCACCCACGGGGCCCCAGGGTGGTCAACCGGGCGGCCGTTCGCGAGATCGGAACTGCCGTACGTGATGATCACGCCGAGGTCGGGCAGCACGAAAAATCGCGGCTGCTTGCACTCGACGGTGTCGATGTTCGGAGCCACCCGGTCGCTTTCCATCTCGAGAAAATGAAACGTCTCTTCGGCCCTCACGACCCAACGGGTGTCGTCCAGCCACATGCCCCACGTCACCTTGTTCAGCTGAGCGATGACCCGCCATGTCCCCTCATCGACACGGTGTTCGAGAAGCGCGCCAACCTGCTCGCCGCTCTCCTCGCGGAGAGTCGTTCCCTGCACCAAGACGCGGGCCTTGTCGGGATGCAGTGTCGCAAACGAAACACCTTGCGGGATCGCCCCGACAGCTTCGGGCGGTGCCGGGAGTTCGCTGCGTACGCGCTGCGCGTCGCCCGGACGTCGGTGTTGTTGAACGCACCACTCACCCTCGGTCTCCCGCGTGACTGAGACTTCGATACGCGTCGCCTCGCTCTCGGTGCCTTCGACGGCGACACCCTCCAGCGGCCACACGGAAGATTCGAGCGCAATGCCGTGCTCGCTTGGTTCGAGTCGCGCTTGTAGACCGACGCGCTCCTTGGTGCGTGAGTCCCGTTCAAAGGCGTCCGCATCGCGCGCCCACACGCTGATGTCTCGACGCAGCGCCTGGTAGTCGATGCCTCCAACGTGCTGGCGTCCGGCCCGCAGCTCCGAGATGATTCGGCGGGAGTCCTGGACCAGCGGCGACTTTGCGGCTGCCGTCGCCTGCACGACCTTGTCCAAAGCATCGTCCTCGCTAAGCAACCACGAGCGCCACAGCCAGTACAACTGTCCCGCCATGTCGTTGGCAAACAATGGGTCGGCGAGCGGCTTGTCGGGCATCCAGTCCAGCTGCCCACGATCGAATTTTTGAAACACACCACGCCCCAGCGCAAACGCGATGAAGAGCGCCCGCATGTGACTCGCCACCAAGTCGAGGTTCTCCGCGTTCGCCAACACCGGTTTGTCGCCCCAAGCTTCCCAGAGACGATCGGGCGCATCCAAGGCGTCCAGTTCCTCGAAGAACTCCGCAAGCTGCGCTGACTCCCGCACTCGGCCCCAAATCGGCGCCATGAGCTCCTCGGCCCCCTCGTCATCCCCCTGATGAAGTACGTGGTTGGCGAGTGAGGTTCGCAGGAAGGACGGGATGTCATAGGCGCAACCGTCGGTTGCCCATCCGAAGAACGGCACCGTCGGGCGCGTGAGATCCGGCGGCACAAACCCCAGCAAATCGCCAGCGACGTAGACCGTACTCGTCAAGGGAAAGAGCAGCGCGGCTGTGTCCTGAAACTCTTGGACACGCAGGATCAGCGCCTCAAAGGGATGCGCCTCCTTCAGCAACTCGCGTGGCGTCGGATCGAGCGCTTCGGGGCGATCCGCGGACACCATTCGCCTGACGTCATCGGGAAGCGAGCGACCGTACAGCGTCTCGATCGCTTCGACCTCGGCCGGAGCGCTCGGCTCGGGGTACCTGCTGTCGAACTGCTCGAGAACCATGGCATCGAGATCTCGGTAGTCAGTCGCGGTCATGCAGCGTCCGTACCCCGGGGCCACGACTCGTTCCCAGTCCTTCCACGCTTTCTCTGGCCATGATGGCGCGGCGCGCCTACGTTGGCGCCGATGGCAACTCCCAAGGCTGGTAGCGAGTGGCAGTCGGAGGTGTTTACTGACGAGGACCTCACCGAGAGCGACCTTCGCGGGGCGCAGTTCGAGGGGTGCGAGTTTGTGGATTGCAAGTTCACCGATGCGGACTTGAGCGACGCACAGTTCGACGACTGCACGTGGCTTCGATGCGAGATGTCCAACTGCAACGTCGCCAACACCAGGTTCCGTGGCGCGTCTTTCGTCGAGTCGCGCGTTCGCGGCGTTCAGTGGTCCAGCTGCTACCGCTTCGCGCTCGAGTTCAAGTTCACCGACTGCAACCTCAGCTACTCCTCGTTCTTTGGCCTACACCTGCGGGGCATCGAGATCACCGGCTCGTGCCTGCGCGAGGTCGACTTTGGCGAGTGCTCTCTCATTGGTGCCAAGTTCACAGGCAGCGATCTTGGCGGCGCCATCTTTCATCGTACCGACCTCACCCGCGCCGACATGAGCTCAGCGCAGTCGATCGCGCTGGACCTCAACAACAATAAGGTGAAGGGACTACGTATTTCGCTGGGCGGTGCGGTGGGCTTGCTCGACGCGCTCGGGGTTGAGGTTGTGTTCGACTGAGGCGCCAGTCGCCGGATACCGAGCGATTCCTGTGGACGAGCGAGCCCGAGCTCACGGTTCAGATGGCCAGTGGACACCAGCATCCAGCGATGCCGGCGGGCGCACCCCATTCACGGCGTTGTGGGATAAACCACGAACCGTGCACGCCGCTCAAGCGACCCAACCGGCGGCGGTGCTCGTTGTTGTGGTCTTGTGGCTGCTCGGCCTGCCATCCGCGGTGGCCCTCGGCGCCCCGCGTGCCAACGCACCGACGGTGCGCGTCGCGGCGAGTCAGCGCTACAAAGCGGGCCGCCTGCACAGGTTCACGGCGGGCGGAGGTTACCGAGACCTGTGGGAGCAAGAGATTGAGCTGCCGCTGCTGCAGCTCGACGTGACCGCTGGCGGGCTCACGCCGACCGGGCGTCATGGCGGGCTCCAGAGTGCGGTCCTTGCATTCAAGG
>JAESSZ010000514.1 GCA_016763875.1 Nannocystaceae bacterium | reverse complement strand
GGCGGCAGCAGCAGCTCGACCGACGGCGGCAGCAGCAGCTCGACCGACGGCGGCAGCAGCAGCTCGACGGGCGGCAGCACAACCGGTGGAGCGACCTAGAAGGGCCCGGCTGGTAGCCTGTGCGCGATGATCGTGCGCATGGCCTTGGACTTCATCTCCCCGTACGCCTTCCTCGGCTGGAGGCGAGCTCGCCGGGAGTTGGTTTCGTCGGAGATCCAACTTGAACCGATGCCAGTACTGTTTGCGGCACTGCTCAATGCCAACGAGACCAAGGGGCCGGCGGAAATTCCTAGTAAACGGTTGTACACGTGGAAACACGTGCTGCGGCTCGCCCATGGACAGGGCCTGGTGATCGCACCGCCGCCGAGCCATCCGTTCAATCCACTGCTCGGCCTGCGGGTCGTGGCTTGCACGATGTCGGACGACGATCGTGTGCGCACGATCGACGCACTGTTCGACGCAACGTGGGGCGGTGGCGGCGGCATCGCAACCCCACAAGCAGTGCTCACGTGCTTGAACGCCGCCGGGTTGCCCGGCGAAGCGCTCGTCGAACAAGCCAGCGATCCTGCGATCAAGCAGCAGATCAAAGACAACACGACCCTGGCCCTCGCGCTGGGGGTGTTCGGCGTGCCCTCATTCATCGTCAACGACGAAGTGTTTTGGGGGCAAGACTCGCTGCCGCATCTTGCCGCCTACCTGAAGGGCGAAGACCCAGTTGACCCCAAAGCACTGCAGCGCTGGGCCGACCTTCCGGTGGGAGCTGCCCGTGTCGGAGCAACGGGCGCCAAGCCGGGTTGACACGACCGGCACGCCTATGTTCGAATACTGAACATATGAACCCGCCATGCCAGGGAAGCCGCCTGTGACCCCGAATTCAGCAGTTCCTGAGGCGATCGAGAGTCTAGTGACGCTCTTCGAAGCCGAGCTCCCCGACGTCGCGTTTCCTGACGTGGACGCCAACACATTGCGACAACTCGCCGACGAGGTCGAGCAAGGCGCGACGGCGGTCGAGGAAGCCGAACGCGTTGCCAACGCCGCGCGGCGCACCCATGCCGATGCTAGGGCCGCGTTGCTCCTCGCAGCGCAGCGCGGTGCCGGGTACGCGCGAGTCTACGCCAACGACAACGAAGGCTTGCTTACGAAGCTGTCTGAGCTTTCGCTCGACGACAAACCCAAGCAGCGCAAAGCCACGACTCGGCGACGCGCCCGCAAGGCCCCGCCCAAACCCGAAGCGCTACGCCGTGACGCGAGCGTGGCCGAACTCCCACTCGCGACAGACGAGCGCGAAGCGGGCGCCGCGTAGCGTCCGCAGCCGGGGGGGGTTGGCGGCTCACTCCTGGGCGGCCGGGCAAACATGCGGGAACCGGGGCTTGCTTCCCTTTTTTCGCCGACGATGCCAGCGGTATTCCCAGTGCCACGGCTCGGACCGCACCGTGCCGACAAAGCCGAAGCGGCTCCCGTTGCCCTTGAGCCACTCGTGTACGCCTGGCCCCTGCCACAGGTCCAGCGCGCGGCCGCTTTGGTGGTTGCTGTATCCGGGCTTGGCGGCGCGGATGCAGTTGTTGCAGGTGCAGGTCGTGTAGCACCGGTAGAAATACGTCTGCTCCGCCGCAGTTCGAAACCCGCTGTTGATCGGCAGATCGACCCCATCCTCCGCCGCGGCCTCGCGCATCGCCCAGTAGGCGTCTGCGGTTTCCTCCTCGAGGAAACGACCGTCGATCTCGACAACGACGATCGGGAAACGTCGGCCGCGACGGTATCCGACGGCATCGACGCGACTGCAGTCGAGCTGAGGCACACGGATCGACGCCGGTCCGGATAGCGGAGCGTCCGGGAGCAGTTCACTCGGCGGGCGCGGTTCTGACTCGGGCTCGGCGGGCGCAGGTGGCGCGGTGACAGAAGCGGCTTGAGCCGCGGAGGCAGGCGCGACCGCGGGCACGGCGTCGGGGCGCGTGTCCCGACATCCGGTCAGCAGGTCAACAACCACCACAAACTCCGCGCGCGTCACCAACTTGACTGAGCACGTACGAACGATGCAATCGTTCTGTGCCTCGGGGTACCCCTCTGCAAGAGGGGCGAAGGCGTTCGCTACCGCACCGCGGCCTGCCAGGTCTCCAGAAGCGGTTCGACCGTAGCTCGTCGCGTCTGGATGAACGTCCGCATGCTGTTTCTGGACGCCGAGATCTGGCTCGAACTCGCTTCGCTCCGTGGATCGCTCGCGACGTCCGCATCGATAACCTCAATCAGTGCGTCCATCCGTGCCTCGAAGTCCATGGCGTCGAACGTGTCCAACGCCGCCTCCATGATCTCCACGAGCCGAGCGACACACGGTGCTTCGGTCAGGCAGCGCTGCGCCAAATACACGACCGGCTCCGCACCGTCCGTGTCGGGCGGCAGCCAACTGCTGAAGGATGTGTCGATGCCCGTCGGGATGATGTGCCACAGATCTTCGGTCGGCTCGTGGTACATCCGATAGTTGTTCCAGTGGTAAAAATGCGAGTCTCCCGCGCCGCCAATGACCTCGGCGGCAAACAGGCTGAGGTACTCGTCGATATCCAGGAGCGGTTGTAGCCCCGTGTAGAGTTCGCCCGGCGCGATGGCTGCGATCTGTTCACCGAGTCGCTGCAGGTGACTATGGTCCGTGACGTCGTACCCTTCGGTATCGCCGTCGCATTCGTCGGTCGAAAAGCTCGCCTTGAAGCAGCTGTCGTCGGACGACGCCCCCAGTTTCTCTGGGGACAGATCGCAGTTTCTGCCACCGCCGTAGATCGCCTCGAACAGCATGCCCTTCCGGCTGTCAAAGCGCCTCGCTAGAAATCGACGGTCGACGGTCTCCACGTGCAAGTAGAAACCGAAGTGCTCGTCATTGATCGACAAGTTCGCGAATTGCGTCCGCGGGACGCCTAGCCCCAAAGCGGCGTAAAACTGATACCCGAGCGTTTCGCGGAGGTACGAGTTGTCTTGAACCATGTTGTTCAACGTGACGCGCTTGAGCCCGTGAAAACGCCGCTCTTCTCCGCATCCGGCCACCTCGGGGTCGTCCCAACCCAGATGGATCTTGAAGGCGGCTTTTTCGTCCAGGGTACGGGCGGTCCCCGCACCTTTGACGCATGCACCTGCGTCGGCGAACGTGGCGCCGTTCAGGTCAGGATCGGCGGCGTAGTAGAAGC
>JAESSZ010000513.1 GCA_016763875.1 Nannocystaceae bacterium | reverse complement strand
CGGTCTCACTACGAACGAGCGATCGCCCTGATGACCGAGGCCCTTGGATCCTCGCACCCCGATCTGGCGTTGGCGCGCTTCAACCTCGGGAATCTCTTGGCGAAGGAGGGTGAGCTCAGTGAAGCTAGCGAGCACTTCGAGGCGGTGCTCAAGCAGTGGCAGGCCTCCCTGGGTGCCGCCCATCCCCACGTGGCAATCGTACTCAATAGCCTCGGCAATATTGCGTTTGAGCGTGGAGAGCTGAAGTTGGCGAAGGACCGATATGAGCAGGCGCTGCAGATTCGCCGATCAAACTCCGGCCCCGAGCATCCCAACGTCACGTACCCGATGAGCAATATCGGATCAGTCTTGCTCGCTCAGGGACAACTGGATGCCGCACTCGAGATCCACCGCGAGGTCCTGCGGATCCGACAAACCGCGCTGGGCGGCGAGCACGTCGACACCGCGGCCACGCTGCACAACATCGGCGATGTGCTTCGGGAGCAGGGGCGCTGCGCCGAAGCTATCGAGCAAGAGATGGCGGCGCTGCGAATCGTCGACACCGCGCTCGGCGACGAGTCGCTCGTGGCCATACCAACCCTGGTGGGCCTGGCACGCTGCTCGATAGCCATTCACGACGTGTCCCAGGCCGCGCAGTACGCCACAAGGGCGCTGGCGATCGGGGAGGCCCACGACGCCCCACCGCAGGAGCTGGCTGACGCCCAACGCGCGCCCGCGGACGCCCTGCTGCTCTCGGACCCGTAACCGCCGCGAGTCGCGACGCCGCAAGCCATGATTTGCTAGTGTTGTCAGCGTTGTGGACGACTTCGACCTGCTCGACGCCTGGCAGCAGGGCGACCTGAAGGCCGGGCAAACGATCGTGCGGCGGCACTACGGATCGATCTTCCGCTTCTTCTTCGCCAAGGTTGACGACCCAACCTGCGAGGACCTCACCCAGACGACCTTCGAAACGCTGTGTGACCGGCGCGGCGGTTTTCGCCGTGGGTCTGGCTTGAAGGCGTTCATTTTCGGGATCGCGCGCAACAAACTCCTGGCGCACCTGCGGGCCAAGCGTCGACACCAGGCCCGGTTCGATCCTCTGTTGGACAGCTGCTGTGGTCCAGCGCAGTACCAAACGCTCACCTCACTGTTGGCGGGCCATAGAGAGCAGCTCCTGTTGGCCTCCGCGGTGGCCAAGCTCCCGCTGGACGATCAAGTCATCATTGAGCTCCACGACTACGAGGGACTGGGCCGCAACGAGTTGGCCGAGGTGTTTGACGTGCCGCCTGGCACCGCGGCCAGTCGGCTTCGCAGGGCCCGCATTCGCCTTGTGCAAATGGTCGACGACCTTGCCCAGGACCCGCCGTTCACCGCAATCGCGCGGGACAGCCTCGATACATGCATGCGGCACATCCGCGATCGGATGGACACATGTCTGCGCGACCGCATTGACGCCCGTGGTGGGATCTAAGCGAGCGGCACAGCGACTTTATTCGGCGTCGAGCAATCAGGGGGGCCCGTTGCGGCAACTCAATTGATTCATGCGCCAGAACACCAGGAGGACGTATCTGAGGAGTCGGGCATCGGTCGCCACAACCCGCGCGGTTGTCGCAGGTACGCTCGGGATGCTCGCAACGCTCTGTGCGACGTCCGGCTGCTTCTCAGACGCAGTGAGCACTGCTGATGGTGGCGGCACAGCGAACAGCGCGGGTAGCACCGGAAACCCGGTTAGCGCCACGGGGTCCTCGATGCCGTCGGGCTCCGAGACCACCTCAGGGGAGGCCGCCGACTCGACGGATGCCGGGTCCACCGGTTCGGGTGAATCAGGCTCGACGTCGACCGGTGGACTACCCGCGCTGCCGCGAGACGACGTGTACTTTTGGGTGCAGGGTGCGGCATCGCTGGACGTCGACGCCGAAGATGGCCTGTTCGCCAACGACGACGCGCCCCGCGATGCGTCCCTGACCGACGTCGACACGATGACGACGCGGGGCGGCAGCGTCGCCATCACACCAACGGGAGCGTTCGTCTACACCGCCCCCGAAGGGTTTTGGGGGCTCGACACCTTCACGTACACGACCCAGGCCCGCGAGGACGCACCCGAGTCCGCGACAGCACGGATCTACGTGCGTCCGGTCGCTGCACAGATCGAGGACCTCCAGCAGTTCGAAGCCGGATTCTCCATCACCGGCGATGAGCAAGGCAACGAGGTCGGAGGGCACATCCAGGCGATCCCGGACTACGACGGCGATGGACTCCCCGAGCTCGCCATCGCAGGGGCCGCCGCGTTCTCCTACCCGGGTGAGACCGCGGGCACGACCACGGACCCGGCCGTGTACATCATCACCAGCGGGCCCTACCCTGGCGAGCTAACCCCTACGATTCTAGCAACGGATGCAGGCGGCTTCGTCATCGTCGTGCTCGACGCTAGCGGCGCAGACTTGGCGAGCACGGCGGCGGGTTATTTCGACGGGGACAACATGCTCGACCTCGCGTTCAACGCCCCGTTCCTGAACCTCTCAGACGAGAGAGCGTTTGTCCTGTATGGCGACCAGGACGCGTCGTCGTTTGGTCTCGATAGCTTCACGTTCACCGACGATGGGTACGTCATCGGCGGTGTCTATCAGCGGCTCACGGGCCTGGGGGACATCGATGGTGATGGTCTGGACGAGTTCGGGTTCTCCCAGTTCGACTGCACCGTGGTGTACGGCCTGGACGCTGCGCAGAGCTTCAACGTTACGGCGGGCGGCGCCGTCCCGATGGACCGGGGCTTCACGCTCGAGGGGACTGGCAACTGCTACCTGGAGGCCCTCGGCGACGTCAATGGTGATGGGCAACCCGAGCTATTGGCTTACGACGGTCAGCAGTCGGCGACCGTGATCTGGGGCAGCGACACGCTAACCTCCAAGACCCTCGCGGCAGCCGTTGATGACGACGAAGGCTACCGGGTCAATGGATTCACAGACGTCATCTGGATGTCCGGCGGTGGCGACTTCAACGGTGACGGTGCGGCCGACGTGCTGGTCAATCGAGGTGGGATCACTGGCGATGCCTACGTCGTGTACGGCAAGGCCACGACCGGCGAGGTTGGAGTCTTCGACGCCGAGGTCACGACCATCTTTCAGGGCGGCGGTGCTGGTCCCGGGAGCATGCACCTGGGCGGAGACGTCAATGGCGATGGGCTGGACGACCTCGTCATCGCCAAGCCCGCGGAGGGGCGAGTCTACGTGGTGTACGGCAGTGGCGCCGGAGCACCGATCAACCTTCCGAGCACCACCGGTGATGGCCTGCGGGGGTTCGTGATCGAGGGCGTACCGCTACCCGAACTGAAGTCGCGCACCACCCAGATGCTCGATCTCAACGGAGACGGCGCCGACGACATCGTGTTCGGCTCCCCCAGCGGGCAAGGCGGACTCGGTGTCGTCTACGTCGTGTACGGCGTGCGAACGCAGTAGCCGTTCGCAGGGCCGCGGCTACAACCGCGGTCCGGCCCCACGAAT
>JAESSZ010000512.1 GCA_016763875.1 Nannocystaceae bacterium | reverse complement strand
TAATTCAGCTCGTCCTAGCGCCGGGATTCTCCACGGCGGAGGAGGTGTCCTCGATCTCCGGCCGCGGTGTCGGACTGGACGTAGTTCGCTCCGACATCGAAGCCGTCGGGGGTCACGTTGAGATCGAGACCACGGTAGGTGAAGGCACTTGCTTTCGACTGGCCCTACCCGAAACGCCGGAACTTGCGTCAGACGCGGGTCCTGCACAACCGAGCGACTCAGATGACGACTGCGTCGTAGACCTCACCGGCGATGGTGAGCTGAACCTGCTGTAGGCCCATGCGCATCAAACAACTGATCAATCCTGACATCCAGCCGCTCAATCCTACTGAGGCTATTGTCCAAGCCGTCGAGACGATGAGTTCGTCGGGCCGGCACGTACTCCCGGTGGTCGGGAGCGATGGCAAGTTGGCTGGCATCTTGCGCACGCGCGACGTGCTTCCGATTTTGCTGGGACGTTCGACACGCGGCCGCCAGGTTCGGCACTTCATGGCACGGCGTTTCGTGACGTTCCGAGCGGACGACGAGGTGACCGATGCATGCAATACGTGGCTCGGAGGCGCGATGGACGACCTCGTCGTGATCGATGCCGATCGAGTTTTCGTCGGTATAGTCGAACCCAGCAGCGTGTTGGCGATGATCCCGCGACTGCGCCGCGTCGCCTGACCGCCACCGCCGTTTGGGTGGAAATCCGAGGTGGCACTGGCTGTCATCGGCGTTGCTCCAGGTAGGCGTTGGTTCCGTGGTAGGAAGTCCACAGCGTATGCGTGGCCGTCGATCCTTCCGTTCCACGTTGGTGTTTGCAGGTCTCTTCGCCCTCAGCGCTTGGGCACCGACGCAGGCTCAGGCTGCCGCGTCTAAGTGCGAGTACAAGGTCGCGAAGGGCGACACGCTGTCGAGGATCGCGCGGCGCAAGGGCGTCAGCGAAAAGAACCTCGTGCGCGCCAATCCGAAGCTGAAGAAAAACCCGAACCGCTTGCGCGTAGGGCAGGCGCTGAAGATCTGCGCCGCCAAACGCCTACAGGAACGTCGGCCGCAGTCGTGTGGCAAGGGCGGCCGCATCGTCGTGCACAAGGTTGCCAAGGGCCAGACGGTCGCCGGAATCGCGGCCAAGTACTCGGTCACTCGCAACTCGGTCCGCAAGTACAACGCCAAACTCAAAAAGCGCACCAACTCCATGATCCGAGTCGGGGAGTCGCTACGCATCTGTACCAAGAACCGCCGCTATACCCACCGGGCCTGGCTCAAGGACGGCGTGCAACTCGCAGCGGGCGACGGCTACAATATTCGACGTCCGGATAACGCCTGGGGAACCCCGGCCACGGTGGCAGGCATCACTGCGGCGATCGCCGCCTATCGCGTCGAGCATCCCGATGCACCGCTGGTCCAGATCGGTGACATAAGTCGTAGCAATGGTGGGCCGCTGCGCAGCCACCTGTCGCATCAAGACGGTCGCGACGTCGACATCGGCTACGTGTTCGACGAGCCCAGTGAGGAGGGTGAGCGCCGCCGTATCGACCTTGCCCGCAGTTGGTCCCTGCTCGCCCAGTTCGTCGCCGACGACAATCTTGCCGCCATCTTCGTCGACTACCGGCTACAGCGTCGGCTGTACGAGCACGCCGAGTCGGTCGGCGTGTCCAAGGCGGAACTCGACGAGATCTTCGAGTACCCGCGTGGTGGTGATGGCAAGGGCGTGGTCGTGCACTGGCCAGGTCATGCACGGCACTTTCACGTTCGCTTCAAGCGCAAACCCAAGCCCGCGGCACCAAGCGCCTGAGCTATAGCGTCAGCTCAAGCCGCTTCGTCAGCGCCTTGAACTCCGCCGAGGCGCGAATGTTGGGCGGCACCTGGTGTTCGAAGCCGCCGATCGGCCGGCTCTGCGCAAGGGCCTCGATGAGCCCGCGGTCAGCGTCGGTGAGCTCGACCACCGATTCGTCGGCCCGGCGTAACTCGTACTCACGCCAGTAGTATTTGTACTGTCCGACGGGCGTGCAGTAGTCCTTGGGCTGGCACGGGTTTTCCACGCGCCGAACCACGACCTGGTAGCCGACGTCGACGGCTTCGACCTCGTACCGGTAGGCAGCCAAAAAGAGGTCCACTGCCATGCGCGGGAGTAGCTCTGGCGGAAGCGGTATCCCCTTGCGTCCAGTCCAGCCGTAGTCGTCGAAGATCAGCAGCCCGCCGGGCGACAGCAGTCGCCAGGACAAGACGGCGTCGGCGAGCACGTCGTCGGCTGTGTGCGAGCCGTCGATGTAGATGATGTCGAACATGCCCAGCGACTTGTCGCGCAGCACGTCGGCGGAAGGACCCTTGTGCTTGGTGATTCGATCGTGGGCATCGCTAGCGGCGATGTTGTGGTCGAAGTTCGCCTCGTAGTCGCCCGCAAATATGTCGACGGCGACCAACTCAGTGCTCGCGTCGGTCAGCACGTTCTCGGCCACCCACAGCAGCGATCGGCCCTCATACACCCCGACCTCGAGGTAGCGCAGCTTTGGCTTGCCTTTGACGTCGGCCAGGATCCTCTGCCACGTGGGGATCTGTTTGAGGTGCCAGGTCGCTGTGAAGCGAAAGGGGCCGTCACCCTCGCCGAGGACCGTGGTTTGCATCGGTCCCTCCTTGGCGAAGTGCTCCATTTTTTGGGCTGCGACCGGCGGAGGCATCCCCATGGAAGGAGAGGACGTCTTTGCGTCGGGAGCGGCGACACCGTCGGCGACAGGACCGGCCGGAGGCGGCGCGACCTCGGCGCTGTCGCAGGCGCCGAGCATCGCTGCAAGGTAGAGGGGAGCCGCAAGCGGAAGGAGGCACGGGCGCTCGCGCGGCATCGAGAGCACGCTACCTGGGCGCGGACGGCCTGACCAGGGACCTCGGCTTGACGCGGAAGGGCGTCTTGGCGCAAGTAGGACTGGATGTCGAGTGATGAGCAACGGACGGGTCGATGTATGTGTGGAGCGGTCGCCTACCGGGCGAAGGTGTCGGGCCGGTTCGCTGCGTGCTACTGCAAGATGTGCCAGCGCTGGTCTGCGGGCACCTTCATGGGGGTGCACACGACCGAGTTTGAGATCACGCAAGGCGAGGACGCGCTGACTGTGTTCGACTCGTCGAGCTGGGCCAGTCGGGCGTTTTGCAGCGTCTGTGGATCTAATATCTACTACTTCGCAGAGAAGTTCGGCGGCAAGAGCGTCGCGCTCGGTAGCTTTGATGACACCACCGGTCTGGCGGTCAGCGTGCAGTATTTCATCGACGGCAAGCCAGAGGGATTCTCGCTAGCCGAGTCGACTAAGACCGTCACGACGGCGGAAATCGAAGCCATGTTGTCCTGAGTCGGCGGCGACGAAGCCCTACGACTCGATGACATCGATCCCCTCCAGCGCGGTTGCGAAGAACGACAGCGGGCGCTGCTTGAACTCGGCTTCGCCCACTTGGGCCGATTCGATCCGGTCGCACCGGAACGTGCGCACCTCGCCACGGAGGTGGTGGAACGCGACGGCGTACCAAACGGGGTAGCTGAGCAACAGATAATGCGGCTCGATTCGGCGGGTGGTGCGAACGCCGTGGAGGTCGCGATATCGAATGGTCATCTCCCGCGCGTCCACAAACGCGCGCTGAAGCGGCTCGATCGCCCGGCTCTTGCCGGGTTGGTACCCGGACATCATGACTGTGGACGCAGAGCCCGTGATGAGTATGCGCCGTCGCAGGTGCCGAACTCTGGACTTCGTCCGCGCTGGGAGCGAAGCGAGGAGCTTGCGTTTGACGGACGCGAGCCCGGTCATGAGGAGCGGCGAGTTCATCTTCTCGGCAACCGCCAAGCTGACCAACAGACCCGCAGCCTCTGCAAAGTCTAGCTTGAGGCGTCCGACCCCCCAATCTCGGTGCATTCGTACCCCGCCACCTCGGCCTCGTTCAGCCTCGACGGGAAACCCTCGCGAGCGAAGCAGTTCGAGATCTCGACTAAGGGTCCGCAGGCTGACACCGGCCTCGCTTGCCAGGGCCGCCTGCGTCATCAGCTCACCCGACTTGAGACGGGCCTCGATGAAATCGAGCCGCTCCAGGCGTCCTATTGAGTCCGCACGTGGCACACCAAAGATATGCCATATAATGACGTAGTTCTGCGATACGCAGGAGACGAGTTGATGACCGAAGCCGCCCAGGTGGCGTTGTTCGAGTTGACGCGTAGCGGGAAGCTTGTATTGGAGCCGTTCAAGACGAACCTATCGCCGGCCTTGGTGTCCTGCATTGCAGACCATCTGGCGAAGCACATGAGCGGCTTCGACCGAGCCCGTTTCGAAGACGGTGTGTTCGAGACGCTGGACACGCTGGAGCTGAAACAACGCGCACAGCTAATCGCGGACCAACTCCATCTTGCGCTGCCAACCAAGTTGAAGGTCAGGCACAAGATCCTGCGCGCCATGCTCCACCCAATGGACGGCGACGGTGGTCCAAGCGACGAGCGTGGGGTTCGAGGGTGGGGAATGATGGCGCTCACCCGAGTCGTCGGCCAACACGGTCTCTCGGACTATGAGGGGGCGCTGCGGCTGCTCAAGGAGATGACTTCGCGTTTCTCCTCGGAGTTCGATGTGCGTCCGTTTCTGCTGGAGGACCAGAGCCGTACACTTGCGATCATGAGTCGCTGGGTGGATGACCCAGACCACCATGTCCGGCGCCTCGTCTCGGAAGGCACTCGCCCACGTTTGCCGTGGGGGATGCAGCTGCCTTTGCTCATCGCGGATCCGTCGCCGATGCTTCCGTTGCTGACCGCCTTGCGAGATGACCCGCACGAGTATGTCCGGCGATCGGTGGCCAACCACCTCAACGACATTGCCAAGGACCATCCGGACCTCGTCGCAGACCTGGCAAAATCCTGGATGCGAGGCGCTGACGCCAACCGCAAGAAGCTGGTGCGGCATGCATGCCGTACGCTGGTCAAGCGTGCTCATCCGGGTGCACTCGCGGCGCTTGGAGTCGCTCCTCCGAAACTCGACGTCACCGCCTTGCGGGTGCTGACACCGCGCGTCGAATTCGGAGGCGCGTTGCGGTTCACCGTCAGCCTCATATCAACCAGCAAACGCGATCAGGCCCTCGTCATCGATTACTTGCTGCATTTCAAGAAGGCCAACGGGACTCGCGCCGCAAAGGTCTTCAAGTGGAAGAAAATGACGCTGGCTGCGGGCCAGAGTCTGCAAATGGAGCGCAAGCATCCCATCCGGCCGATCACCACGCGCAAGTACTACGCAGGGACGCAAGCCATCTCGCTACAGATCAACGGCCAGGCCTACGGGTTGGAGGAGTTCGAGCTGCGTGGGCTGTGACGGATCTAGTCCCTAGAGAACACGGAGCCTGCGGGTTGTCGCATCCTCTTCACCTAGGGCCTGGTTCATGCCGGTCGGTCATCTTGCGCTGTCTTGTCCGGGCGCGGCAGGCGTGGCACGCGAACCAGTGAATACGCGGGTCGGCCGTTGTGACCAACTGCGTTGAACCGAGCTCTGGATAGGACCAAACTGCACCAATTGTTCCTGCCAGTCGCAGAGTGGTTCGTCGTCGTGGGTGTCGAAGTCCACTTTCCTAGACGGATTCACCGGACCGTCGGGACGAGGTGACGTGGGCCGTGGCCTCACACTAAATCCCACGGGTGGCGTTGGCGTGCGCGGCGTGCGTAACTCGCAAGAGGACGCCTTTACGGGGGTGTATGCCGCTCACCACGATTTTGTGCGTCGTACGGTCCGGGCGCTGGGCGTGGAGGATGCGGCGGCCGACGACGTCACGCAGGAGGTTTTCATGGTCGTGTTTCGCCGACTGCCCGAGTTTGACCACGCCGCCCCCGTCAAAGCCTGGGTATTCGGTATCGCGCGCAACTTGGCGCGCAAGCACGCAACGCGGCGTTCGCCACTGGTGACGAGTCAACCGCCGTCGCTGCGTCTGGTCGCCGATAGCGACCGTGCCTCGCCGGACCTCCGGCTGCAGCGCCGCGACGCGGCGGCGACCGTTCAGCGGTTCTTGGACTCACTCGATGAGGACAAACGGGCGGTCTTTGTTCTCGCGGAGCTCGAAGGTCTTTCCGCGCCCGAGGTCAGGGAGACCCTCGGAGTCAAACTCAGTACCGTCTACTCGCGACTTAGGCTCGCGCGGGC
>JAESSZ010000511.1 GCA_016763875.1 Nannocystaceae bacterium | reverse complement strand
TGCTGGCCTTCTTGGCCTCGGGGGCTTTCGCCGGGGTGCTCTCGGAAACGCTCGCCTTGTCCGTCTCTGGCGCTTTGGCATCACATCCAGGCTGAGCTTGGAGGACCGCGAAGGCCAAGAGCGAGGCCGATCCGACCACAGCGGCCCGGCGGAGGTTGTCGAGCTTGTCGGGTCGCGGAGGGGTCGCGGACATGCGGCTATCGTACTTGCCGGCCAGGGACCGCGTGTAACCGGGTTGTAACCGAGGCACGGAGCGCGATCCTGCGATAGCATGGTCGTCAATGTCGTTGGCACGCACGTTGCTGCTTATGGCCGCTGTGGGGCACACCGCGGCTTGCGGATCGACGGCCGTGTTCTCGTGCGACGACGATGACCAGTGCACCCTCTCGGGGACGGCGGGAGTCTGCACCGAACAAGGTCAGTGCGCCTACCCGGACCCCACCTGCGACTCCGGCTACGTCTTCCCCGCCGGATCTCAGTCAGGTCGGGCCGGCGAGTGCGTGTTGGGCGAAGTGGCAGAGGGGGGCTCGACGACCAACGTTGTCTCGGCCAACGCGTCGACCGCAGACAACCCACAAACAACGAGCACCGGCCCTGACGAGATGGACACGACGAGTGTGGTGTCGACGGAAGACAGCAGCACAGCCACGGGTGATGCCTCCGCGACTGACTCGTCTGGCGGCGACTCGTCCGGCAGCGACACATCTTCGACGTGTCGTGACGAGGCTGGAGCAACGCCGGAAACCGCGCTTCCGGTACCAACGTGCACGCCGCAGATCGACGGGGTCATCCAAGACGGCGATGACATCGACGTCTACCGCCTTGGCGCGGTAGACGAAATTTGTGTGCCGGTCACGTACTCCGCCTTGGTCGAAGGCGCCGTTCGGGCGTGCATACTCGTCGAGTGCGAGGGCGCGACGACGCCAACCGTGACCTGCAGCGGTGGCGCGAGCGCGGGGGGCCTCTTTGGGTTGATTGGCTGTTGTTCCGACGGTGCTTTCGAAGCACAGCTTGCGTGCGTCGACGTCGACGCCAACGATGGTCCTGGCGAAGTGTACGTCGTAGTGGATGTCGAGGAAGGGCCCGCGGTTTGCGAGCCGTACTTCATTGAGCTCACCCCCCCCGAGTAAGATAGGAGCTCAGCGCCCAAACCTGCGGCGCCGCAATCCGATCAAGCCCAGCAGGAAAAGCGCCGCCGTACCACCGCTGCGTCCACCCACGCTGCACCCTTGGTTGTTGGACGAGTCGACACGCCCTTCGCCCGCACGAATCTCCACGGTTGCGTCGAGGTCTCCGTGCCGCGCCACGAGATCCTCGCGGTGGTCCTCGTCGTAGTTGTAGCTGAAGAGGTCACCCGTACCGGGCTCCAGACCGTCGGCGAGACTCCACTCGTACTCGACACCGAAGATCAAGTCGTCGTCCTCGTCGTAGGCTTGGGCATACACCAACAGAGGCGTGCCCTTTTCGATGTCGGTTTCATCGCTACCGAGAAGGGCGACATCAATGACCGCCTCCTCGTCGACGGTCTCCACGGTCACCGTCTCGAACATGCCCGCAGGAGTCGCAAGCTCAATGTCGTGGACTCCCAACGAGTTCGCGGTGATCCGAAGCCACTCACGATCTTCGAACACGACCGTCTGTACAACTTCCAGTGAGAGGCCCTCGTCTGAGGAGACGATCAACGCACCGTTTCCACTCAAGCTCGTCTCTCCGTGGAAATAGCTCACGAGGAACGTCGCCGTGCCGCCTTCCAGGATCTTGGGTCGCGCCGTGTGGCCGATATCGTCGAGCTGCTCGGACAGAATCGGACCCGCGGCCAACAGCTCTGCGCGATCGGGTGCGAAAACCTCGAGATCGGCGGAGGCAATGACATCGCCATCGTCGACAACCTGGATCTCGACCGGCCCGCTGTCGAGCGCCTCGGCGGTGGCGCAGATGTGGTCACCACGGCTGGAGACCTCGCTATCTCCGACCAGGAAAACGGACGGATTCGAAGACTGCAGCCGCGTGCCACGAAGCTGTCGCTTGTGTGGCGTGTCGGCGCAGATCGCGAACTGCGCACCGACCACATACGGCGTGTTGAGGTGGTCGCTGTGCCGGAAGAGATCGAACTCGAAATCGACCGAGTCCTGGAAGCGGATGTCCTCGTCCTGGCCGCAACCCGCCAGCGCCACCGCCGCCAGCACTACCGAGACCATCGATCGAATCTGAGTCATGCCTTGGAAGTGCGAGGCGGCGCGCCGACGATCACGAAGGTCGCCACAAAGTGCCAGTAGCCCGTCAAAAAACGACTATTTTCACTATCTTCGCCCAACAAGGAACCAAAGGTAGCTCTCGGGCGACTTACGCAATTCGCTGACGGATCCGGCCGCTTAGTCGACGCTCGGGCCCGAATCGCGGGCGTCCATTCGCGCGACGACCCGCCCGTAGATCACCAGCGAGATGGCGGAGACGATCGCAACCCCAACGAAGACAAACCACAGATAGTGCGCGTGCGCGTATGCCTCCGGCATCTCGCCGTTCCCCGCCAAGGCCGCCAGACGTTGCGCCTGATCTGCGGCCGACAGCGTCTTCGGATCCGGAACATAGATCTCCAGCAAGAATCCCGACGTCGCAAACCCGAATAGCGAGGACAAGAACGAGTGCAGGTGCGAGAAGCCGAGGTACAGCCCTTCTTCTCCCTTGGGCGCTTGCTTCGAGAAGTACTCGAGAAAGCGTGGCGAGATGAAGCTCTCCGCAATGCCTTGGAAGGCGATGCCGATGATCATCATCGCGGCGATCGGATGCATCCCAAAAATCTCGCCGCTGCCGACGAAGTTGCCCGACGCCATACAGAACGCCGAGACGGGCATGATGAACATGCCCACCGTCATCGACGACAGGCCCGACCTCTTGCGCATCAGGTAGGTGACCACCCCAATGCTGAGGACAACGGCCGCGGGGTTGATGTTCGCGTACCACGAAGGCGAAGCGTTCTCACCAGCCATCCGCAGCACGTACTTGGGCATGCTGGCGTACAGCTGGTGCTGAACCATCCAAAACCCAGTGATGATCACGATGAGCAGCACGAGACGACCGCGGGCCAACACAGATTTGAGCGCGCGCCAGGTCTCCGCGATTGATTTTCCGGCCCCGGTGGACTTCGGGTTCTTGAACAGCAGGAACACCAGCACGAACGCCAATGCCGTCATCGATGCGGCGAACAGGTTGAGCACCACAAATCCGTGGTCACCCATTTCCTGGCGGAGCGGCTTGACCACGGTCTTGCCACCAAACGCACCGATGTTCACCATCGCGTAGAAAATCGAGTAGCCGCGGGCGCGGGTGGCCTCGGTCGTTTCGCGGGCGATCGTGGCGGTGATCACCGATTTGATGAACGAACCGCCCACCATGATGACGAGCATCACGGGGATGAAGAGCCAGCGGTAGCTCGTTTCCTTGAGGCCGGTGAACTCCACGTCCTTGCCGTACGTCGCAAGGCCAGCCGACTCGATCATCGACGGGAGCAACCACATCCCGAAGTACCCGACCGTCAGCAGCCCAAAGGCGAGCAGCAGCGCCCGTCGAAATCA
>JAESSZ010000510.1 GCA_016763875.1 Nannocystaceae bacterium | reverse complement strand
TGTCGTGTGGTCTGTGACCCCGCAAACGATGCCTGCGCGGCTGGTTCGTGTGTCGACGTCAGCGCCGGTTTCTATCTGCCGGAGAATACCGTCGGCATGTGCATTTGAGGTCTAGCTCGGGGCCCGCAGCAAGAACGTGAGCAAGTGGTCCAGCTGCGGGCCAAGCTCGTCGTCCTCCTCGTAGCGCGTGCGGACCAACGCCTGCATCTGTGGCCACCCGTAGCGGTAGCAGTTGCGTAGGGCGGCTCTTCGCACCGCGAGCACCTCGTGCGCAAGGAGGACCTGGACCGCCGCCAGATGGGCCGAGTCGCATTGGGCCGGCCGACAGCTCGCGAGTTTTCCGGCGAGCCCGATGAGCGTCGCCGGCCGTTGCTCGCCCTGAACCGCGGCGATGAGTGTGGCGCGCGGATGGTGCGGCAGCGCGTCGCGGACCTCGGCCGCCAGGGGGCGCACCGCATCGGGCGATCCGGTGACTCTGACCGAGCGAACGTCGCTGGTGTGGTCTTCGACCCAAGTGACCGTGAGGCCAGAGCTCGGGGCCCACTGCTCGCTGGCGACCACCAGATGCCCGCGATCGGTCTGCCCCGTGCGCGGCCATTGCTGCTCGCGCGCGAGTGTCCACATACGCGCGCGCGGCACGTCGTCGCGGACGACGATGACATCGGTCGCTCTCACGGCGAGACGACCTCCGCGCTTATCGACTCCGACGCTTCTAGCTCTGGCGGCGCAATCCCTTCGTCGAGCACCGCTTCGATCTGCGCGCGCAGCTCAGAATCGTTCTCGTCCACGCTCATGATTTCTAGGAGCGACTCGTAGTTGTACGCGACGGCTATCGAGCAGACGGTCGCACGAACAATCGCGTCGGGGTGCTTGGCCCACGTTCGGTACACCGCCTGGGCATCGAGGTCGCTGTGGCGCAGCGCCGAGAGCACCATGAGCCGTCCCGCGATGTCGTAGGGGTCGGTAGTGGCCTGTAGCGAAGCTTGCAGGTCGTCTGCACTGTCGAACTGAAATCCCAGCAGTGCACCGATCGCGTCCACGGGCAGGTCTTCGGGGTAGTCGGTTCCGAACTGTTTGTTGACGGCTTGCACGGTGCTTGGGTGAGACGTCGGGCGGTACCGGACCACGGCCACGAAAACGTCTCCGTGGTGGCGTTGTACAGACAGGTAGCCACGCGAGTGCCGAAGTCGACGCGTCATTGACCACACCGCCCCCGGGGCCTGCTCGGCGAGCTTACGACGCCGCCGATCGATCTTAAGCATGACCCCGGGTTGTGAAGGGATCTGGTCCGGCCACGGATCGTCGGTGAACGCACTGCTCCAACCCGCCGACTCTACAAATGGGTTGAGGGTGAAGTGACGGTCGATCTCCACTTCACCCGCGGGCTGCAGCCGCCCAGAGTGGGGGTCCGGTACGACGATGCGTTCGCGGTATCCGATGAAACCACGCACCTCGCGGTGCATCTCGAGCCTGGGGAGGGTCGGCCTGGGGAAGTACTCATCGAGGACCCGGGTCACAGACGCAGCATCGCGCCCGGCGGCGATCCACAAAAAGGCCGGGTAGATATCCGAAAGCGCGACCCACAGCTCACCGTGGGGGCGCGGGTCCATGGCGATGAGGCAGCGTTCCTCCGCACCCTCGCGGGTCGCACTGCTAGGGCCTCGTGCGACGATGACACGGTCGCTCAGCACTTCGCGGGCGTGGTCCAAGGTGGCGGCCGAGTGCATGGTTCCCAACGGCCCGCGCTCGTGCTCGGCGGTCATTCGCGAGTGCAGTCGCCGTGACTCGGTGCGGTCGAGCCACTCGATGGGGTGACGCTTGCTGGTGTCGGTACGCGTCATGGCGTACCGCAGCGCAGAGATCCACGACGCCTTCTCGTCCATCCACGCGACCTCGGCCGGGGCCGGTGGTTCCAGTAGTCGCGCCACCGACGGGTGATAGCGGACCCCAGTGAGACGTGGTTCGCTGGCCAGAGCCGCGCGGCGTTCGGGCGCCAAGTGCAGCGCGCGTTCCAGCCAGCGCGCGGACTCGTTGACGTCGTCCGTCGCCGCATACGCGATAGCTTGAAGCGCCATAGCGGCGGCGTCGTCAGTTTGTAGGGTCAGCGCGCGCTTGAGCGACGTGATGGCATCGGTAGGGCGCGACAACTCGATGTACAGCGAGCCTTTGTCCCGCCATCGGTCGCCGGAGGATGCGTCGAGAGTCAGGCCGCGGGCCACGTGCGCGAGCGCGTCGTCGGGGCGGCCCGCTTGCCACTCGGCCCACGCGCGCGCGTGGGCGAGTTCCGCTTCCGGAATGCCGCCGTCGGTCTGTGCGGCCCGCTCCGCGGCATCGAGTGCCTCGCCTGCGGCCGCGGTTCGACCGTGCTGAGCCAGGAGACGCGAGCGCAGGTAGTGCACCTGGGACATCGCGGTTGGATGGCCCGTACTCGCGACCTGGTCGAGGTCAGCCATCGCTGGCTCGGAGCGCCCGGCCCGGAGGTGCAAAACCCCACGCAGCAGGCGCTCGTCCGGCGACAACGCCTGGTCCGGCCGCTCCAATGCGGCCAGGAGTTCGTCGTCGTCGCCGAGGTCGAATCCCCGAACTGCGGAGATCGTTTCCTCGAAGAACGGATCGTCCATGGCGTCAGTGTCCCGTACCGCGCTGGATAACTCGGCTTCGGTGGTGTTCGCTCACGCGCGCACGCGCGATCGGGTGGCGGACGTTGCCTGCGATGCGCGTCAGGCCGCGCACCTCGTCGAATTGCAGCGCCACCGCCTCGGGGATCTGGGCAACGACTTGGTACGTGCCCTCGGGCGCGTCGGCGATGGCTTCAATGCGAGCGCCGACGGCTGTGACGCGACCATCGGCCAGCGTTATCTCGATCGTATTGCCTTGCGTGAGTCGTGCGGGATCGATGCCCCCGGGAACTGTGCTCCACAACTCGCGGCCGTCTGGGAGCACGGTGCCCAGCAGGATCGAGCCGGAGTACGGGTCTTCGGCGACGGCGCCGTTGCCTGGGAAGTCCGCGTCCCACTCCGACAGTCCGCGAATGACGGGGTACACCTTGTTCCAGCCCCAGTTGCCGACCCAGGTGGGGTGGCAGTAGGTCATGTAGTCCTTGTGCGTAGTTGGGTGGCGCAGCGCAAAGTCGATGACGCCAAAACCCCACTCGTTCACTGGTCCGCCGGGATACGGATAGCTGGGATCGGGGCCACCTTCCTCGCCACTGCATGCCACGTGAAATCGGCCTTGGCAGTGTCCGACCTCATGCACGATCGTCTCCGATGAGAAGTCGACACCGACCGACAATCCAGAGGAGACACGTTGGTAGGCGTTGTCGGGGTTGACCGGATCGGAGGGGATGCCGTTGGCCTGGCCCCCGGCGCCGCCGAGTCCTCCGGTGCACACGTCGATGAGCCCGTAGTAGTAGGTCTCGGGCAGCGCGTTTTCCTCGAAGCGCAGGTTCACCAGAATCTGATTGATCTCGCCGAAGTTCGACGCCTCTCCGTTGAAGTCCAACGGCGCATGCACCTCGAAGTCGAGCCTGTCGATCGGGTTCTGCATGTACAACAGGTCTTGGAACCGTTGCATTGTCGACTCGGAGACGTCGGCCTCGGTGTCGCACCCGCCGTTGCTGTAGTTGAACGGCACCACGACGATCTTCATGACCTGAAACGAGTTCTCCACGCCGACCAACTCGAACTCGCCGCTTTGCGGGACGGTCGGCGGTGGACTGGGCTCGGGGGTGTCCGCGAGCGCGTCGTCGACCTCGTACAACTCGACGCGGAACTCCAGGCCCGGCCTCATCTTCTCGGCCTCGATGCCCCAAAAAAATGTGCGGTTGAGGTCTCCGATGAACGACACGTCGTC
>JAESSZ010000509.1 GCA_016763875.1 Nannocystaceae bacterium | reverse complement strand
GCGTCACCACCACCACCGTCATCACCAGCTCGAGCACATGACTCGCATCAACTTCAACGTCACGCCGCCACTGGCCGACGCGTTGATGGGCACCTACGAACGCTGACTACAGTGCCTCGATCTCGACGATGAGGTCGCTGGATTTGACCTTGGAGCCTCCGAGCCCGTCTGCGTAGCGCAGCTCAACGAGCACCTCCCACTCGATGTCGAGTCGGGTAGCGTCGGCGAGCATCGGCACATCGATTTGGAAGAACGACGGCTGCCTAGTCGTCGGGTTGCCGCATGCAGCTTCCCGACCAAGTCGTGCGCGGTGGACGACTCGGCCCGCATTTGGTCGCGCACCTCGCCAACGCCGCGAGGGTTCTGAACTCGGGCCGTCTTGTGTCCCAGACTCGGCCTCTTCATCCGAGGATGTCTGTGGTGTGTTGTTGCCGCAGTTTCTTTTGGTAACCGATGCAGGGGCCGGGTGCGTATCGGCGGCCAGAACGGCACAAACACAGCACAGTCGGCTGTGACGACGTCGGGCCGGGACTCGCCCCGCCTCAACGTGACATGCGCCCACCGCGAAGAAAGGCAACAGCACTATGTCAGGCATCATCATTCCCCTATTCGAGCAACGCCATCTCGACTTTTCCTACCTCGCCGGCGCCGCGTCGGAGATCCTCACGCTGCACACCGCGCTCCCGGTTGTGCCGTACAAAAGCGGCGTGCTGATGCTGCGCATTCACGAAAAAAACGTGGGCGCGACACCTGCAAAGTTCTTGCTGCGCTTGTATCCAACCCTGCCGTGCAAAACCGACGGACGTCAGTTCACGAACACGGCTCTGGCGATCGCGGAGATCGAGGTGAACAGCGCGAGTCCTAGCGGACCCAGTTACTTGCACGCGGACATCACGACAGTGACCGCGGCGTACCTTCTTGTCCAGTTACACATCAGCCAGGCGACCAGCCAGACGACGCTGACAGCCCAGCTCAGCGCGGAACTCGTTCTGCGGGAGGACTAGCGAAATAGGACCAAGTGGCAGCGCGAGTCGTGTGAACTGAGGCGGCGAGTGCCTGGGCGGAATTCCCGCGTTGCAGTCGCGTCCGAGAACGTCGTTTGCACCTGAACGAACCCAAAGTCGTTGCGGACCTCAGCGTCCCAACTGGTAGTCTCATGAAACAACGCGGTCACACGATGCACCCTCCCACGCCAGTCTTGCCGGCCAACACCGTGGTGAAGCCCGGCCAACTTGGGCCACAACGTGGGGTTCGGGACGGTGGAAACTGGGAAGGCGGATCGCAGGACCGCGAATCGAGGGCGGGTTCGTCGTACGGATCCACCGGCCTCGGCGACAACCTCGTCATCACGCCTGACCAACTCGGACGCGATGCGGGAAGCAAGCCCGACTGTGGATGCGGGGGTGACTGCGCGCCGTGCTCCGAGCCCCGATCGCTGGACACCGCCGCGGCCCTGAGGTCGGAGGGCGCCATGGTAGCGGGCGAGCATCTCCGAAACGATCGAATCGTGGACGAGGATGGGTGTGTCACCGTGACGGTCACGCCTGGTCCGAGTCCGCACCATCGCGTTGCGCCCGTCCGGCAGGTAACTCGACGCAACGGCATCCTCTCACGCCGCGCGTCCCGCACAGGCCACACGGCCGGCGGCCTACCACAGCCGCTTCCGCAGATAAGTACCGGGCTCGTCGAGCCTCCATCGTTTCCGCAGCCGCCCGGTGGACTCGGGCAACCCCCTCCGGGCCCCGATCTTCCGCCACCGCCGCCGTCGTCCGGTGGACGAATGCCGGGCGGCTTGTCGCACGACTGCCAGATCATTGCGCCGCCCGCACCACCCCCGCCGACGTTCGATCCTAATGCGCTGGGTGGGACTGGCGGCCTCAGCCACGCAGCGCCATGGTTCCCTAGCGTCTCGACCCCGACGCGGCCGGGCGTGTTCGCAGTGGGACGCAATGGTGCAACGTTCGGACACTCCGCGGCGAGTCAGCGGACGCTCGGGCTTCCAACGACAGCCTCCGCGGCAGGCGCGGCGGTCGTGGACCAGTACGACCTCGACTTGCCGCTGTGCCCCCAAGGGTACCACTTCGACTACGCGTGGCAGGCGTGCCTGCAGAACGGCACGTCTCGAGGGCAGCCGCCGCCGGGGGACCTCCACAAGTATGCATGCATGTGCCAGCCGGGACACTCGTACCTCATAGGCGGTGTGCACGGCGGAACGTGCAAACCGTGGGGTTGGATCCCCGCCGGTTTTGACGGGCTACCGGCTGATATTTCCGTTGGTGAGGGCGATTGCCCGATAGGGCACGTCTGGGATGATCTGCAGCAGCGTTGTGTGCTGGATCAGTGTCCGATAGGATTCGAGGAACTCGGCGATACCGGTATTTGTATTGACGTTACCCCGACACCAGTCGGCCTTGTCTGTTTTCCGCCGAGCGTCTTTACACAGCCATCTCCTGCGCGCTTTCGCAGGCAAGAACACGCGATAGGCAAGTGCGTTGGCGGCAACCTCCAGGCCGTTGCGGAAGCGTTTGAAGCGGCCTACGTCATCTGTCGCGCCGCCGAACTAGAACTCGATTTCTTTGTGACGCTTTCCGACGCTGAGCTTTTACTTCTCTGGGAGGCATCTTTTGACGACGGCAACAACGCGAGTCTTGCGTACTGGTTTGGCGCGGCGAACAGCCCAGATCTGGTTTCTCGTCGGAACTGGATCGCCGCGGTGGTGCACGCCGTGTCGTATGCGTTCCGGAATGGATTCCGAAGCTTCTACCAACCTGTCTTCATCCGGTGTAAATCGAAGGAATGCGTCGGGGACGCAATCGCGAGGCATATCCTGATCAACACCGTCGAGTTGTGCGCGGACTGGTTTGAGCAGATCGAAGAAGATCGGGTCACAATTTTACTGCACGAGATGTTCCACCACGCAATAACGGCGCTGGTGCCACGCGATCGAAACAACCCGTTGTGCACCGACTTCGGGACGGAGTGCTACCAGAACTTCTTGGTCAACAGCCAGAGATTCGCCAACGGCTGGCCCCTGTTCGAAGGGGGAAACCCGAGGCGCCTAGCGGAAGCATTCGATGAGGGTAATGCTTCCGTCAGTAACGACATGCTCAACAATATCGACAACTTCATGTCCTGGATCTGGAACCGCTGGGTCGACCGGGAAGATTGCCGACTGGACACGTTGGCGTGGTGAGAGAACGTTTGCTGATGCGACTGCAAACAGTCACCGGCTTTGCGCTGTTGGTTCTATCAGGCTGTGGCCTGTTTGTGGGCAAAGGGCCAGGCGATGGAACACAGCCATCCAAAACAGAATCTGAGACACGCAAAGGTATTCCGCTAGACCTATGCCGCCGGCTCAAAAGCTGCGGCTGCCAGGCGGTGCGCTACGAAGGGTCCGAGGCAGGTTCGTGCGAGCAAGCGGCGCAGGCTCTCGCCGCCGCATGGATCGACGCGGCCTTGGCCGCTGAGTTGACCCACGATGGAGTGTGTTCCCTCATTGGGCCCTGGACATACTGTGACGAGATCAACTACGACAGCGCGACACGCTGCCAGATCTACAGCGGTGCGGGCGGCCTGGGAGAGGCTTGCGAGGCCTTCGGTCCCTACATGTCGAGTTGCGCCCGCGATCTCGCGTGCGGCGTGGACGACATTTGTTACGACGCGGTCGACCTCCCCATCGAAGGGGCGCTCGGGCACCGATGCGGTATCCCGCTTGGAGACTACACCGAGTGCGCGCCTGAACTGGCGTGTGTCGAGGGTCGTTGCGTGACTGCGGCCGCGGCGGATGGCGGATGTGACGACGAGCGTCCGTGCGGCGACACGTACTGGTGCGACGAAGGACTGTGCGCTCGGGAGGCGAATGTATCCAAGCCGTGCACGACAGACGAAGGCTGTTACTCAGGGATGTGCGAGGACGGCTCCTGTCTTATCGAGCAACCCCGTGGTTGCCGCGGTTTCTTTTGGTAACCGATGCGGGGGCGCGTGCGTATCGGCCGCGGTCCCTACTGTGCCAGCAGCCGGTCGATCTCTGCGACCATCGCATCGCCGTCGAACTCGTGTCTCAGGTACGTGATCGTGCCGTCGCGGTCGATGATGACGTCAAGCGGGTAGGGCGAGATCGCACCGTCGGGGTTGGCGTAGTCGAAGTAGGTGCTGTCGCCACGAACGATGGGGAAGCTCACCCCGGTCTGCTCGATGAACGACGCTATCGTAGACGCCGACTCGCTGCCGAAGAGACCCGAGCCGGACAGGCCAAGTACCACCACGCCGCGGTCCCGATACTTATGCCACAGCTGCGTTTCGAGGTCTGGAAACTCCAGACTGCACACGGGTCAGAAGGTTGCGAAGTAGGCCAGCACCGCAACGTTGCCCTTCAGCTGGGCGGGCGACCAAACCTCGCCGTTGTGGTCGGTGAGCTCAAACATCGGCACCGGGTCGCCGACGTCGATGCCAGGCACGTTCGCGGTGACGTCGACGCTATGCTCTTGTTCGTCCGGATCGTCTGAGCACAGCTTGAGTGTCGAGTCGAAGGCAGCATTGCTCAGGGGAGCAAAGGTCACCTCGATGGGCGCAGCGCCTCCCGGCTCGATCTGCAGACACTGGACGTCGGCCGAGAGTCCCGGACCGCCGACCACGTCGCTGATCGTCAGCGTTTGGTCGCCGCGGTTGCGCACCACAACGACCTTTGCGACCGAGTCGCCGTCGCCCACGTGGCCAAACTGCAGTGTTCCCGGGGTCACGGAGATCTCCGGACCGGTGGCATCCTGCGCTTGGTGGTAGGCGTGCAGCCCGCGCCACTCGCCCGCGTAGACCCGGTTGCGCGTTGGGTCGGCGTCAACGGCCAGGATCCGCGAACGCGTGTCGTCGCTGGGCACGAGTTCGGAAAAAACTGCCGTGGGGTTTTTGGGATCGGAGAAGTCGTAGCCGCGTACTTCGTCCCATTCGGCGGTTACGATCGTGTGGCCCGCCCCCAATGCCACCGCCAGCGTCGTGCCATCGGCCTCGATCTCGCCAAGCAGCTTGGGATCGCTGGGATCCGATATATCGACGGAGGCGATGCCACCCGAGGTTGCGACGAACGCGATGTCATCGCGGACCACGAGATCTCGGCTGCTGCCGGACAGGGTCAGGGTGGCTAGCAGTACGGGCTCGTCTCCAGCCACGTCGTAGCTACGCAGCCCAGTAGCGCCTTCGGCAACGAGAAGGTGCTCGCCCACAAGCACGGGTTGCCAGGCATCGGACTCATCGTCCGCGTAGGAACCCACGCCAACGAGGGCCCCCGTGCCGTCGTCGTCGACGATCGTCACGCCGCTGGTGTGCATCGCGACGTAGATTCGTCCGTCGTGCATCACTGCGCCCTCGACTGACTTGCCGGGTGTCCAGCCGCCGACGGACGTCACCGTTTTTGGGTCGCTGATGTCGTAGACCCACAACCACGGGGTCGGTTGAATCTCGTCGCCGCGGTTTGTGATGACCACACGGTCCAGCACTGGGTCGAGGCCCACGTGCTGGCAGCGCGGAAATCTCGCGTCAGCCAGGCCCTGTGACGCTGGTCCAATGCGGTCCGAGCGCGTCTGGGGAGGGGCATCGTCGGCAGACGCGTCGTAGATCGTTAGGCCCTTGGTGCCCGTGCAGGCGTAGACCAAGTCGCCCGCCGCCACGACGTCCACGATCTCGATGAAGGTTGGACCCGACGCACGCCCGATGTGCCGTAGCGGGTCCACAACGCCCGAGGCCACGGGTACAGGACAGTCGGCGGCCGGTTGGTGACACTGTGGGGACTGGACCGGATCGGCGCACCCCGCCGCGAGTGCGAAGGCGGGCAGCAGAAGTTGGAGAGCGGTGCGGCGCATTATTCAGCCAACAGTTGTTCGATCATATCGCGCATGGCCTCGGCATCGAACTCGTGTCGCAGGTACCGAATCGTGCCTTGCTTGTCGATGATGACGTCAATGGGGTACGGCGAGATCGAGCCGTCAGGGTTGGCGTACGCGCCGCTGGTGGTGTCGCCCAGCAGCAGCGGGAACGAGACGTTGGTCTGGTCGCGAAATGCACTGATCGTAGCGGCAGACTCCGTCCCAAACAGCCCGCCACCCGAGAGACCGAGCACCTGCACACCTTCGCCCTCGTACACATCCCAGATCTGCGTCTCGATGTCTGGAAACTCCAGACTGCAAACGGGTCAGAAGGTCGCGAAGTACGACAGCACGCTCACCGACCCTTCCAGATCTTCGAGCGACCAGGTTTGCCCATCCAAGTCGTTGAGGGTGAACGGCGGCGCCGGGTCGCCGATGTCCAGACCCGCGATGTTGCCGGACATGCTGACCTCGAACATCGGCTCGTCGATGTCGTTGGTTTGCAGCATGAGCCGCCCGCGACTGGAGTCCTCCGTGGTCGGTGCGAACGTGACTTCGAATGCCGCGGCGCTGCCGGGGGCGATCGTCGCGCAAGCCGGGGCAGCACTCACGCCGGGGATCTCGCTCTGGATCGCGTAGATTTCCAGAGGTTGGTCGCCCGAGTTGCGCAGCACCATGACGCGGTCTTCGGAGTCGCCTGGCGCTACCGTACCGAACTGCAACGACCCCGGGGTCGCGAGCACTTCGGGCCCCGTGCCGCCCGCATGCTGGTCGTACGCGTGCATGCCGCGCCACTCACCCGCGTACACCCTGGCCGTGGTGGGCTCCGCATCGAGCGTCAAGACGCGGGAGAAACTGGCCCCATCGGCAGGAATCGTCTCCGAGATGACTTCGGCCAGGTCAGCGGTGGCGGTGTCGTAGCCGCGGATCTCGTCCCACTCGGCCACCATGACGATGCCGTCGGTGCCGATGTCGAGTGCCAAAGCGGTGCCGCGCACCTCTCGCTCGGTCACGAGAGCCATCGCCGTCGGGTCCGAGACATCGACCGCGGCGAGAAAAGACGAGGCCGCCACGTACGCAATGCCGTCGGCGACGACGACATCCTTGCTCGATCCGGGCAGCGCTATCGTGTCCAGCAGGATCGGCGTGTCGCCCGCGATGTCGTAGGCGCGCAGACCGGTGGTGCCTTCAGCGACGAACAACGTGTCGCCGACCTTGAACGGGGCCCACGCGTCCGAGTCGTCGTCTGCCCACTCGGCGGTCACGACCAGATCGGCTTCGCCCGTGTCGTCGAAAACCAGGATCCCGGCATTGTGGGCGGCTGCCCAGATCCGGCCGTCCTCGAGCACGACGCCCTCGATCGACGCCGCGGTCTGAAGGCCGCGTAACGGGACCGGCGACGCTGGATCCGAGATGTCGTACAGATACAGCCACGGTTCGGGCTGGATCTCGTCACCGCGGTTGGTGAGCACCATCTGGCGAGCGGTGGCGTCGTACCCAAGGTGCTGACATCGCGGGAAGGAGTCATGGGCAAGACCTGCGGGCCCGACGTTCTCCACGATGAGCGCTGACTCCGAAGGGTTCGTTGCATCCCAGATGGTCAGTCCCTGGGTCGCCGTGCACGAATAGACCAGCTCACCATCCGCGACGACGTCGAGGATCTCGATGAATGTGTCGCCTTGCGCGCGACCAAGATGTTCGAGTGCGTCGACGAAGTTGGTGGCGGCGCCACTGGGAGCGGGACAGTCCAGCGGGACGGTCCAGCGGCCCCCTGACTCCGAATCACCGGCCTCGTCGTCGGGTCCAACGCCGTCGTCACCTTCGTTTGCGCCGCTCGAGTCACCTTGTGCGGTTGCATCACCGTCTCCAGAGCTTCCGCCACAGGCCAGCGTGGTCGCAATCGCTGCCAGTCCACCCGTGATTTTCACGATCGCCAGTCGCATCGCCCTGACAATCGCGTGAGGCTGTTCCCATGTTACTCGTGAACTGCGCTCCGCAACCGCGAGGGCGGCCACGCGGCAGGTTCACGATGGGGCCTGCCCTCAGCCCGGCTTCGGCAGTTCTTCGGGGGGCACCAGGATGAAGATCTGGCGCTCGTCGAGGTCGCTGCAACCATCGGCAATGACCCGGATCGTCGCCACAAAGACCCGTGGCGCTGGCCCCTGGGGAACGAAGTCGTTGAACGTCTCGACGCTGAACGTGACGTTGGTGGCCGGGACCACACCTTCGAACGTCGTCGCGGTCAGGGTCGGATCCGCGACCCCGTTGACGGGCACGGGACCGTGGCCCAACGGGGT
>JAESSZ010000508.1 GCA_016763875.1 Nannocystaceae bacterium | reverse complement strand
GCTTGCGCGGCCATCGACCGGAGCGAGCGCACACAGCGTAGACCTTGTGGTTGCCGATGACCCCGCGCCCGCCGATGTCCCGCCACAAGCGAACCGTCGCCGCGCTCTCGGGACCGCGGTTGATGAGGTCACCGAGCGCCCACAGCTCGTCGCGAGCGGCATCGAAATGGATCGTTTCCAGCAGGGTCTCCAGCTGCCGAACGCAGCCCTGCACATCACCCACCAACCAGCGCACGTGGACTCCCTGACTACTCGGCCTCGGCAATGAGGTAGGCCATCAGGGCCATCACCGCCGCGTTGCTCTGGAGATGCGCGGGATCGATCTTGTCGACCGTGTCTGCAGGGCTGTGGTGCAGATCGAAGTAGTGGCTGGCGTCGGGGCGGACCGACATGCTCAGCACCCCCGCCTTGGTCAGCGGGCTGATGTCCGCGCCTCCCCAACCGGCCGCGATGTCGTCGGCGCCAAGCCCCTTGAACAACGGCGCCCATGCGGTGACCTCGGCCAACCGTGCCGCGTCGTCGGTCTTGATACCAACGCCGGTTGCCCTTCCGGCGCCACTGTCGGCCTCGATCGCGCCCGCGTGCACCTCTGCACCATGGGCCTCGAAGTACGCCTTGGCGCCACGCAGACCGTTTTCCTCGTTGGTGAAGAGCACCACGCGGATCGTTCGCCTCGGCACCATCCCCAGCTCCTTGAGCATCAGCAACGCCTCCATCGCCATGATGCAGCCTGCGCCGTCGTCGGAGGCGCCGTCGCCTACGTCCCACGAATCAATGTGACCGCCGATGACGACCACTTCTTGTGGTTTCTCTCGGCCTTTCAGCTCGGCGATCACGTTGCCGCTGACCGCGTCCGGAAGCATCTTGGCGCCCATCTTCAATGTCACTCGCACGGCCTCGCCGCGCGCGACCCACCGCGCCAAGAACTCGGCCCCTTCGTGGGTCACGGCCGCCGCGGGGATCTTGGCCACGCCGTCCTCGTAGCTCAGTGAACCGGTGTGCGGGGTGTTGTAACTGACCGCGCTGACCGAGCGCACGAGCACCGCTTTAGCGCCGACCTTGGCCGCCTCGGATGCACCGCGGGTGCGAGCCTGCACGGTCGGCCCGTAGGCGGCATCGCGATGCTCATGGTCGTACTTCGGCATCTTCTGATTGATGAGCACGATCTTGCCCGCCAGCTCCTTGCCGCGTTTCGCAATGTCATCGACGTGGTCGACGACCGCGACCTCGCCAGACAGAGCGCCGCGTGTGCCCACGCTCATGCCCAAGCCAAGCAGCGTCAACTCGCGACTCACGGGCGCCGTGACACGCAGGCTCTCGTTGCCCCGGACCCAGTGCGGGACCATCACCTTTTCTCGGTGCGCGTCCGCGAACCCGTCCTGGACCAGGCGTTGCACGGCCCAGTCGATGGCGCGTTCAAGCGATTTGGACCCCGACAGCCGATGACCGAAACGGTCGGTCATCGTGGCGAGCCGGTCCCACGCCCGCGTCTTGCCTTTGGCGTGAGCGGTAATCGTCGCGGCCGCTTGCACCATCCAAGCGGGCTGCACCGCCGCGGGACTCGCCGCCACATCGGACTCGCCGTCGTCTTCGAAGTCGTCTTCAAAGTCGTCGTCCTCGTGCGCAACTTGGCTGCCGGCCCCGGGCGGAATACCGGGCGGCACGTCCTTGGGGGGCCCGCAGCCCACCGAGCATGCAAGCGCCACGAGGACCGACAAACGGCTGAATGACCGAATCACCAGCACTGCTTACCCGCGGCCCCGCGCCTGGCGCAAGCCGCCGCTCAGACGCCTGCGAGACCCCGGCAAGACCCCGCAAAAGACGCCTGTAAGACCCAGCGGGGAGGGGGCGTTCCGACTGATACCGACGATGAAGAACAACCCACGCTATCTCTTGCTTTTTATCCTCGCCGCAGCCTCGGTTTCGGTCTCGGCCGGTTGCATGAAATCGTCCGCGGGAACCGCCATGCCCTCCTACGAGGAAGAGGGACACAGCGACGCCGTGCAAACCGCCTCCGAGAGAGCAGAATCGTACGGAGACGACGGCGTCGGCGAGTTCGAGTCCGCGATGCCCAGCGATCTAGCCGCACTTGGCCCCAACCTACTTGGCCCCAACGTTGCGGTGCTCGCCGCACCGAGCCGCAGTCGCGCCAACGAACCGTCTCGCGACCCCGTCAGCGGAACGTCCCCTACGGTCGGCAATGACCCGGGCGCCGAGCCTGCGGTCGAGGACCACAAACGTGGCGCGATGGGCCGGCAGATCATCTACACGGCGACGATGGCGGTCTCGGTCTTCAACGTCCAAGACGCGGTGGCGCTAGCCGAAACCTTGCCCGAGCGCCACGACGGTTGGATCGCGCAAATGAACGCGGACACCCTGGTCATCAAGATTCCTTCCAAGAACTTGCGCGCCGCGATGGACGAGATCGCCGCGATGGGCGTCGTGGAGTCACGTACCCTGCTCTCCAACGACGTCAGCGACCGGTACTACGACCTACAAACGAGGATCGCGGTGCTGGAGAAGACCCACGCGCAGATGCTTGCCCTGCTTTCCAAGGCACGCAACGTCACCGAAGCGCTCTCGGTCCGCGCCGCGCTGGACAAGATCACGATGGAACTCGAGGTCCTCAAGGGCCAGATACGCAAGCTCAAAGACAACGTTTCGTTTTCGACACTCACCCTGAATCTCCTGGAGCGTGGGCCGCACGACGCCACCCCCAGCAGCAACGACCCGTTCCCATGGGTCGATGAACTCGGCGTCGAAGCCACGGAGTGGAGGTAGTCGCCATGTCCCTACGCAGTATCTTTGTCTCCGGCCTGATCACCCTCGTCTCACTCACGGCGGCCAGTGGCTGCAAACCGTTCAAACTTAAGCCCCCCGCGGGCTTCGCCGAGGTCGACAACCACCGCCATGGCGCGCACATGAAGGGCAGCGACGATGTCGGACTCAAGGTGTCGGTGTTCGACAACGTCAAAGGCGGCACGCTGGCTTTCTGGAGCCACGATCTGGTCGAAAAACTCGGTCGCCGCGGCTACGTGCTGACCTCGCAGAAGCCTGCAACGAGCGCCAACGGCGTGCACGGCACGCGCTTCGACTTCGACTACGTACCGCAGGGCACCGACGGCCCCAAGCGTTTCTACTCGGCGGTCTTGTTTGCGACGGACCGCAACCTCATCGTCGTTCAACTCGCGGGAAAAGCCGAACTCCAGGGCACATACTCGAGCCGGATGGACGAGATCGCCGCGGCGACAAAGACGCGAGGCTGCCGTGCGGGCTCCAAAATCTGCAAGAGCGAGCAACCCGGTTCATTGACCGCACTCGCGGCGGCACCAGCGGCCACGTTGGCCGACGGCAATCCGTGAGGCCCGTAGCGTCAGCGCGGGGGTCAGCGCGGGACAATGTCGGCGACGACCGTCCGCTTATCGTCGTCGATATTCACAACCGCCCGGTAGTCCTGCCGCGTCACCTGCTCCGTCAACGCGCGCAGCGATAGGGGCACTGACATACCGATCGCCAACGACCCCTGCGGGATCTCGAACTCCCAGGCGCGTGTTTCGCCGTTGATGGCGCCCGGTTGGTAGGTTTCCAGCGCCCGCAGCACATCGCCCATCGCATGGAGCCCGTGCACCAACACGCGGTTGGTCGCCGTGCCTCGCAGGACAAACGCTGGAGATACGTCCGGGGATTCCTCAAGCGCCGACACGAAACTCGGGCGAGCCCCCGACAGGTTTAAGACGTCGAGATCGGCGCCAAGCTGCTCGTTGGGCAACCCTGTGGCCCACAACGCGCCGCTGTCGCTCAGCGAGATGCGAACGCGGAGCGCACGTCCGTCCGCGCCAAAGGGTGCCTGCACCGCCACACGCTCGACAAAAACCGGGGGCGCCTCGCGGGTCTCTTCCGCTTCGTCGTACCGCTGCCCCGACAGGGCACTCGCCGCCACGGTCATGGCATCGATGCGCTCAAGGTTAGCGGCATCCAGTTCGATGAAGTTGCCCGCGCTCGCCGCCACGCCCGCGCGATAACCGGTTGCCGGCTTGTCCAGCGCCTCAATGACATCGGAAACCCGAGCGTTGTCCAGATAGGCACTCACCGACGCGAAGCGAGTCGCGACCGCGGGTAACTCGAAGTGATCGAGGACTTGGATCCCATCGACGACACGCGCCACCATGAATGCACGACCGCCGTCTTGCCGCACAACCGCCACCACGTTGGGTTGTTTGAGCAACGCGCGTAGCAGCACGTAGTTGTCTCGGGCGGGGACCGCCTGCCCCGGGCGGTAGACGACAGACCCCCCGACGTGACGGCCGAGCAGGTCGGCCAGACGATCGGCAAACCACGTGGGTCGGTCGGTGGCGCCAACCAAGCGCCAGTGTCGCCGCGGCACTCGTGTGGTCTCGATCGCCTGCACCAATGGACTGAGCAGTTCCGACAGCTCTGCCTGTCGCTCTTGGGAGGCCGAGCACTTGCGGGCTGGGATCGAGGCACAGGCGACCACGAGTTGCCGAACGCCGAGCGCCCCGGCTGTTTCGCACGGACACGACACCGTACGTACGACAGCCTCCGAGGTCCGCTGGATCAGCGACGACAAGGCCGGCAGCTCCTCCCGCGCTCGGCGAATGGCTGCGTCGTTCGGCGCGAACATGGCAGCGCACGCCACTTGATCACGTTCGTAGCCCATGTCCGTCAACGCCATGGGGTCCATCCCGCGCGCGTACAGACCCGTGGGGGCCGGTGGAAATGGCAAGCCCAGCAAGACTGGAGGCATGCGGGTCCGACCCGCGGTCGTGCAGTGCACAACCGCCGCATTGTTGTCGATCCACGGCGCGGGGTCCTTGCGACCCGAGCATCCGAAGATGGCAGTACCCGCGATAGTCGCGGCAAGCAGCGCGCAGGGAAGCCTCATCTCGTGGGCGGCACGGTAGCAGGCTAGGCTACCCTGGTCCTGATGTTGCTCCGCATCGTTGCAGCCATCGCAGCTGTCGGGCCCGCGCTCCTGGTGTTTGCGGCCCCCTGGCCCCCGCAGACCGTCCTGATCGCCGCGCTCGGGCTCGCCGCGCTTGGTCTGCTCGTGCTCGCGCTCGGCCACCGACGGGAAGTGGCGGGTGTCGGT
>JAESSZ010000507.1 GCA_016763875.1 Nannocystaceae bacterium | reverse complement strand
GACGGCGCGCCGAAGGTGGTAGGTCGCCCGCCCAAGATCCCCCACACGCAGGTAGGCCGTGCCCAGGTTAAACGAAAGCGTCGCACTCGGACGCCGGGCCAGCGACGTCGCGCGCTGATACGACTGCACCGCAGCCGGCCAGTCTTTGTGTGCGGCGGCCGCATTGCCCTTGGCGAACGCATCATCAACGGCGTCTGCGGCCGCAACGCTAGGCGCCACGCACACCAGCAGCGCGAACAACACGCCCACGACCCGCCCGCGCAAGGGCCCGCGCAACGAAGCGACCCTCACGAGCCCTCCTTAGAGAGGCTACTACTGCCAACGAGTGCCAAGGCGCGGTCCAGGAGTCCGCGACGATCGTCGGGCGAGCCCGTCTGAGCGGCAAATCGCGCCGCATCGCAGTCGTCCAACAACTCGCGCAACTCCTCAAGGTCGACGGCTTTGGCTTGGCGTGCCTCAAGCAGTCGCAGTAACTCAGGCCGTGGCAGACCGATGCCATCCACGCCCGCTCGACGCACGGCGAGTTCGTGCAGCAGCTTGCTAAGCATCGCGTGGAAACCATCACCCGAAGCCACCGCGGCCTCGGCGGCCTGGATCCGTAGTTGGCGACGCATCTTGTCGCGGGTGCGAGCCCGGGCGCGCTCGTCGGGACCAAACCGCCGGGCCAACGCCGCCCCCCCCAAACCCGCCGCGGCCAGTGCGGGGACGGCGAGCATGCCGTAGGTCCAACGACTCGTCGTCAGCCAGCGGGAGGCAGGTGCGACGTCGGGCAGGGCGTCGCCCCCGATGACGTCAGCAAGCCGCGCTTGGTCCTCGGCTGCTTCGCGCTCAGCTGCCGCATCCGTAGCGGCCGGCCCTTCGATGTCCTGTCCCGCAACCGTGATCTCAATGGGGTTGGTCTTGGCGACCTCGTAGGCCGCCTTGTCCGGATCAAAGTAGGCCAGCGTGTGCTCGGGGATTGTGAGTGTTCCGGACTTCTCCGGGACCATCAAGAACTCGTAGCTCCGGACGCCACCCAACACCGGCCCGGTCCGCAGCGTCGTATCCACTTTGGGATCGTAGCGTCGAAGGCCGGGCGTCTGCGGCCATGCGCCCGGATCGATGAAGTTGATGTTTCCCGAGCCAGTGACAGTGACCGTCAATGTCAGGGGCACACCAGCGTCGACGCTGGTCCGGTCCACCGACGCTTCAATCGTGTACGAACCAACGTTGTTGGGCGAGAACTTCGCCGGTTGCCCCTCGGCTGGCAACGGCAAGACTTCGACAGTCAGCGCCACCGACTTCAGCCGTTTCCGAAGACCGACGCTCAGTTCCGCCTCACCAATCGTCAACGTCCCGGCTCGCTGTGGAAACAGGGCCCGACGCACGCCAGACTCGACGCGATAGGCCACGCCTCCCACTTGTGTGATCGTCGTCTCCGCTTGCGGCGGCTCCTCGGAGAAAAAGTCGGCAAAGGTTGGCGGCTTACGCAGGTGAACGTTGCGGAACTGTCGCCGTTCGTAGACATCCAGCGCGTAGGTGATCTGCTGCCCGACGTACGCCGTGGCCTTGTCCGTGCTGACCCACACGAAGATGTCCCCCTTGGGTACGGTGGGCACGCTCCCGGTGGTGACCGTATCTGCCTGTGGGGCCACGCTCTCGGTGACGGTCAAGACCGGCACGTTGGACTTGACCGTCTCGCCGCCGACCTCGACGACGAAACCCATCTCGTAGGTTCCCGCCTTGAGGGGCACGATCGTGAGGTCGTGGGTGAACTCGCTGTTCGAGCCACCGCCCGGGATTCCGAAACTCGCGGACATCGACCTTCCCGGGATCGAGCGCACGATCTCGAAGTCACCCTCAAGCGCCGCCGGCAACGTCGGCCGAGCGCGACGAGCCCCCGCGACGCTTTTGACACTCAACAACAAGCGCAGCGGTTGGCCAACGACCGCAGAGGCGGTCTCCAGGGCGGCAGCGGCCGTGATCTCTCCCGCGGCGTGGGCAGCACGAGGCAGCCCGCCCGCGACAGCAACGGCCGCCAAAACCACGATTTGCCGCGTGAAGTGTCGACGAGGGGACTTCATGGTTACCAGTCCTGCACCGGTTTGCGCGGCCGACCCGTCGGGCGGTCCATGAGAAACACGTCCTGCTCGTCGAGCTCTTCCAGCGCCTTGTCGATGTCCATCTGACTGAGCGGCTTGGGCGGCGGGGACGGCTCAGGTTGCGGCTCTTGCTCGGGTGCGTCGGGCTCGGGCTGGTCGGGAGGCTCGCCACCGGACTCGCCCTGACCTGGATCTTGCTCGCCGCCCGAGCCTTCGCCGCCTGAATCCTCACCGCCTGAATCTTCGCCGCCTGAATCTTCGCCGCCCGAATCTTCGCCGCCCGAATCTTCGCCGCCCGAATCTTCACCGCCCGAATCTTCGCCGCCCGAATCTTCGTCACCCGACTCCCCACTCTCGTCTTCTTCTTCCTCGTCTTCCTCGTCTTCTTCCTCTTCCTCTTCCTCTTCCTCGGCACGCTTGACCAGCGCGATCTCGAGGTTCCACTTGGCGTTCTGATGTTCGGGTCGTGCCTTGAGGCACTCGATGTAGGCGGTTACGGCGCCCTCGTAGTCCTCGGTATCCAGCGCGATGTTGCCGATCTCGTACAAGGCGCTCCCGCGCACGTCAGCGTCCTGTGCCTCGCTCGCGTGCTCGAACGCCTTGCGAGCCTTGTCCGTTTCTCCCTGTGCGAGCAAGGCCAGTCCCCGATCGAAGTCGAGTTCAGGCCGTTCGCCCAAGCGGTCAACCGCTGCGTCAAAATGCGAAAGCGCGGTCTCCGACTCCCCGGCCTCATACGCGAGCACTCCTGCCTCGACGTCGCTGTCTTTGCCCGAGAGCAGATCTGCCAGCCAGCCGGCCACCAGCAGCGCCAAGACCGGTTTGGAAAGAGCGCTCATGTTCGCCTCGGAGGCACAGATGCCTTGCGGCGGTCGCCCAGACCGAGCGAGAGGGACAAAAGCAGCAAAGCTGCGATCACTGCGAAATGAAACCCCTCTTCGCGAGCGATCTCGATCTCGTCCTGACGCTGCGACCGTGACAACGACTCGAGTTTGGCACGTACCTCGTCCAACGAGAACGTATCGGGGTCGACCTCCACGTAGGCTCCACCGGTCTCCTTTGCGATGATCTCGAGGGTCTCCGTGTCCAGCCGCGTCACGACAAACTCACCGTCTTCGTCGACGACAAACCCATCGGGTTCGCCATCCTCGTCGAACTTCTGAATGGGCTCACCGGACTTGGAGCCGATCCCCACCGTGAACACGCGGACCCCGAGCTTGGCGGCAGCCTTGGCAACCTCGATCGGTCGACTGGCGTTGTCCTCGCCGTCGGTGAGGAGAACAATCGCCTGGTCGGTCTCGGCCTCGGGAATCTCGACCGGTTGTGAACCCGGCGGTTGTCCCCGGTTTCGAGCCTCCTGCACGTCGTCGTTGGGCCCGATAGCGCGGCGTGCATCGACCAAGAACGTCAGCGCCACGTTGAGCGCACGCCCCAGATTGGTCCCGCCTGGCTGCTCGGTCTTGGGGTCTGCCTTGCGTAAGTAGAGTTTGAGCAGCCGAACGTCGCGCGTCACGGGGAAGCCACGAGCGCCGCCCGCAAACACGACGACCCCAACCCGGTCACCACGACGGTCGGCGTCATCCAAGAACCGTGACAGCTCCGCCTCGAGTCGCTCGCTGCGAGAGGGGTAGACGTCACGGGCCAGCATTGACTTGCTGTAGTCGACCGCCAGCACGATATCCAGACCCGACGCGGGGACCACTTTGGCCGACCCGCCGTACTGCAGTCGCAGCAGCCCCAACGATATCGCGAACACCGCCCCAACGACCGAGATCGAGGTGACAAGGCGATAGCCGGGATGCACGCTCGCGATCAATCGACGCACGAGCACGTGGTTGCCCAGCGCCGCGATCGCACGGTTTCTCGTGCGCGCGGCCCACAGCAACAGTCCGATGCACACCAGGCCAACAAGCAGCGTGGGCCACAGGTGCGCGCTTGCGAAGACCACTTCGTCCAATGTGCTCGCCTGCCCACGAACGATCTCTATGGCGTCGATGGGCGCCACCTGGGGCGCCAGTGCTGGTGCGGTCATGGGAACCTCCGCAGACGGGTGGACCGTAGCAAGATATCGAGCAGGAGCAGGCCAAGCGCTGGCCACAAGAAGAACTGGAACAACTCCGGCCGTACCGCCTGTCCCTCGATGATCGACGTCTCCAGCTTGTCGAGCAGATCCTGGAAAGTCGTATGCAGCTCGCCCTGGTCCTCGGCGGTGTATGCGTAGCCGCCAGTCACGCTCGCGATCCGCTCGAGTCGGGATGGGTCAATCGAGGAGTCGCCGACCCTCTGCTGTCCCATGAGAATCGTGTAGACCTGCACGCCACGGTCCGCGGCCGCCGACGAAGCTGCGTCGGGGTCAAGGCCGTCGGCATTGTGCACGCCGTCGGTGAGCAGGACGACGATCTTGGAGTCGGCGTCTGAGTCGCCCAGACGGTTGAGCGCCATACCCAGCCCCGCTCCGATAGCCGTGGTCGAGCCGTCCATGACGCCCAGTCGCAGACGCGAGACCAGTGTGCGGAGCACACCGTGGTCCATAGTGAGGGGCGACACCGTCGAGGCCACCGCACCAAAAACGACCAGACCAATACGGTCGTGGGGACGCCGTCGAATGAAGTCGTCGATGACGATCTGAGAGGCCCCGAGTCGGTTGGGCACCATGTCCGGGCTCTCCATCGAGTCCGACATGTCGAGCACGATCACGATGTCGATACCCTCGTGGCGGATCTTGTCGCTGCCCCGGGTCGACTGCGGCCGCGCCAGCGCCAACGCCAGGAACACGCCCGCGGCCAATCGCAAGCCGTCGGGCAACATGACCATGCGCGCGATGGCCCCACCCGAAAACCGAGAGAGTGAGCGCGCCCGCGAAAACAGCATCGTCGCCGGTCGAGGCGCTGACCAAGCACGCCATACGACCGCCGCCAGAGGCACGACCGCCGCCAACGCCCAACTCGGACGGGCCCAAACGACGTAGCGCAGGCCAACGCCGAACTTGAGGCCAAGCACCAGCATCACCGCGACGACAGCAACGCCGGCAAACGCGAGCAGGGGCATCAACTGCCTCATTGTGGGGTCTCCTTATCCGAGTCCGCTTTATCCGAGTCCGCTTTATCCGACTCCGCCTTGTCCGACCCCGGGCCTTCGGCCTCATCCTCAGACGTGGCTTGGACCGCGCTCGGTGGCGAATCGCTGCTCGCAGTCGCCGGGGTCGCTGAGCCAGACTTGGCCGCCGGAAGCGACGCTTCAACCATGCCACGCACGTTCCCCAGTGCTTCCTCGGCCTCTTCCACCGGGGGATCGAAGCGGGCGAACTTCACAAGGTCGCACGCCATCAAAAACTCGACCACATCGTCGGCGGACAACGGTTCAATGCGCTCGGGGTTAGCCAATAACTCAGCCCTGATCTCCTCGGTCGTTCGGTCCAATGCATCGACTCCAAAGCGTCCCTCGATGTAGCCCTTGGCGATCTGCGTGAGCGTCAAGTAGTAGTCGGACAAACGCCCGTCCGCCACCAACTCTCCGCGCTCGAGTTCTTCTAGCGCGGACAAGGCAACCTCGTGGGCCGGGATCGGCGGCGGCACGTAGACCGGTTTGGGGCGGCCAAAGAAACGACGTCCAAACAGCCACAACAGAAACGCTAAAATGAGCGTCCCAAATGCCGCGTAGATCACGATCTCCGCGGTCGTGTTGGGATAGACCAGACTCACGGGAGGATCTTCGTCACGCCGGGAGGGGTCGGCCTCGTTCGCCAGCAGCGCTGAGACCTCGAAAGTACGCGCAGGCACTTCGAGGGTGTGCACCTCACCGCCTTCGTCGACCCACGTGACAGGAAAGCCGGGGATCCGGCCGGTCCCGACGTCGAAGTACTGCAGTTTTATCGTGAAGGTCTTGCGAAGCCCCTCGCCCGTGGCCTCGGGTGGTGCTTCCTCGATCCCCACGAGGTGCAACGGTTCGAACGACAGGCCGATCGGCAGATTGACGCTGACCTTCTTGGGGTAGGCCGCAACCACGTGCAGCTGCAAGACATCGCCGATATAGGAGGGTTCGGGGGTGACCCGAACGGACACCGCCACCGGCCCGTCACTCACCACCCGCCCGGCGCCGTCGACTGCGGCTTCGATCGGCTCCTTAGCGTCAGCCGCGGCTGAAGGCTCGGCCCCCGGCGCGGGGCCAGGCCCCGGCGCGAACGCAAGCGCCCCCATCAAGGCAAGCGCCGCCATCATCGTCGTTTCCTCCGGTTTCGGCGCCGAAAGTACGCGACCAAGGGTCCGCGCCAGTCATCTCCGCAGCGAATGCTCATCGTATCCAAGGACAACTTGCGCATCAAACCATCGAACGCTTGCCGCTCTTGGTCGACGTAACGTCGGTAGCGCTTGGCCTGAGAACGCCCGAAGTCGACCACCGTGTCGCCACCAAGGCCAAGTAACTCGAGGTCCTCGACCGAAATAATGCCAAGCGCGGGCAACTCGAGCTCCAGTGGGTCCTCGACGCGAATCGGGATGACGTCGTGGCGGCGGCGCGCGACCTTCAGCGCGTGTTCGAACCGCCGCGCTTTGGCCTTGTCGACGGCCGAGTCGGGATCGCCCAACGCATCGACAAAGTCCGAGACAAGGACAGCGACGCCCTGCCCTTTGGACAAGCGGGCCAGGTACTCCAGTGCGACCGCGGGATCGGTCTTGCGGCTCTCCGGTTCGTGCTGAAGAACCCGCGAGATCACGGACAGCACGTGTTTGCGACCGGCTCGCGGCGGTACGAACACCTCGACCTGATCCGTGAATCCGATGAGCCCTACCCGATCGTTGTTGGAGATCGCTGAGAACGCAAACGTCGCCGCAACCCGTGCGACCAGATGTCGCTTGTCGTATTCCCGGGTGCCCAGCTCGAGGCTCGCGGACATGTCCACCAGCAACATGACCGTGACCTCGCGCTCTTCCGTAAACAGCTTGATGTGCGGCTCACCGGTTCGCGCGGTCACGTTCCAGTCGATGGTACGGACGTCGTCACCCGGCTCGTACGCGCGCACCTCTGCGAACGCAATGCCCTGGCCCTTGAACGCAGACTGGTACGAGCCCGCCAGATGCTCGGTCACCAGACGCGAGGTCTGGATCTCGATGCGTCGGACTTCCCGCAGCAGCTCGGTCGTGCGCGCGCGTGCTTCATCCGACGCCGCAGACGCAGACTGCGAGGAGTTGTGATTCGACTGGACCATCGACTCGCGGCAGACGGGAGCAAACCGTCAGGGGACCTGCACGTGTTCGAGAATCTGTCGCACGATCTGCTCGACCGTTTTGCCCTCGGCCTCGGCTTCGTAAGACAAAATGACGCGGTGCCTCAGGACATCGGGAGCGATGGCTTTGACGTCTTCCGGGCTCACGTACCCTCGCCGACGCATGAACGCGTGGGCGCGCGCCGCCTGGTACAGCGCGATCGAGGCACGTGGAGAAGCGCCGAAGTCTACAAAGGCATCGAGTTCGGCGAGGCCCGCGGCGCCCGGGCTCCGTGTTGCGGCGACAACGTCGACGATGTAGCGCTGGACCGGTTCCTCGACGATGATCTGGTCGATGGTCTTGCGAAGCTGCATCAGTTGCTCGGGGCCCATCACCGCCTCAGCCTGCGGGCGCGTCGCTTCAGATCCGGAGCCCATGCGTCGCATGATCTCGAGTTCTTCGGCGCCCGTGGGGTAGTCGACCTTGATCTTGAACATGAAGCGGTCGAGCTGAGCCTCTGGGAGATTGTAGGTTCCCTCCTGCTCGATCGGGTTCTGGGTCGCGAGCACCAAGAACGGACTGGGCAACGGATAGGTCTGGTCACCCACGGTGACGTGCCGTTCGGCCATCGCCTCCAACAACGCGCTTTGCACCTTGGCCGGCGCGCGGTTGATCTCGTCGGCGAGCAGCAGGTTGGTAAACACCGGCCCCTTCTTGTTGGTGAACGTGCCGCTTTGGTGGTTGTAGATCACCGTGCCCAGGATGTCCGAAGGCAGCAGGTCGGGCGTGAACTGCACGCGCTTGAACTGCAGTTCAAGGCAGCGGGCCAACGTCGTGACGGTGAGCGTCTTGGCGAGGCCAGGTGCGCCCTCGAGCAACACGTGCCCGCCGCACAACAGCCCCATGAAAACACGCTCGATCATGTCCTGCTGACCGACCACCACCTTGTGCATCTCGGTCACGAGCCGATCGAGAAACGCGGACTCTCGCTCGACAAGCTCGTTGACGACCCGGATATCGTAGGCACCAACACTCATGGTTCTTCTCGCTGGGGCCGGGGGGGGCCAGCCGCAGGCAGCGCTGCTCTCGCTGCTCTGAGGTCAAGACTCGCCCGTACCTGGCCGTGGCCGGCATTATTCCCGCGGCGCGGATCCAGCGCAAGTCCGCGATTTGACGGCGGCCGCCGGTCG
>JAESSZ010000506.1 GCA_016763875.1 Nannocystaceae bacterium | reverse complement strand
TTGCTCGACGGGCTCGCAACGTGCGAGGTCGCCACGTTGCTCGGCGTGGCACAAGCCAGTGGCCCCGAAGCAGAAGTGGCCGATTGTCTGTTGATGATCTCCCCCCAGGGGAGCCCCGTGGTGACTCCTCCCGTGACCCGCGTGCCGGATGACTTCGCGGCACTGACCTGGGTCGGCCAAGCCAACGCGCTCAGCTCCGAGCATGTCGCGTGGCCCAGTATCGATCGGGTGTCGCGTGCGGCCGCCAAGCCCGCCTCGACGGTCCAACCCGAACCGTATCGCCCCCCCGCTGCGCCACTCGTCGTCGGGGATGAACCGATCTCACTGCGCAAAACGATCTTCGCCCGCCGCAGTGCGGTCGCGTTAGACGGGCACACGGGTCTGGCTTCCGATGGCTTCTTCCAGCTGTTGCGCAAGCTCTGCGTTGGCCCAGCCCAGTTTCCGTTCAGCGCGTTGCCCTGGTCCCCGAACATCGATCTGGTGCTGTTCGTGCATCGAGTGGGTGGACTGGACCCTGGCGTGTACTGCCTGGTGCGGGATCCGTCCCGCCTCGAGCGCCTCCGCGCCGCGTTCCACCCCGACTTCGCGTGGGATGTTCCAGAGTCGTGTCCCGAAGGGCTGGCCTTGTACTGTCTTGAGCGTGGGGATGCACGTGGCTTGTCCGCCCAGATCTCATGTCACCAAGACATCGCAGCCGACGGGTGCTTCTCGTTGGCCATGCTCGCGGACTTCGAGGCGCAGATCGAGACGACCGGGCCGTGGATGTACCCGCGCTTGTTCTGGGAATGCGGCGTCATCGGGCAGGTGCTGTACCTGGAGGCCGAAGCGCTCGGCATTCGCGGCACCGGCATCGGATGTTTCTTCGACGATCCCGTGCACAAGGTCTTAGGCCTGGACGACCGCGCGTTTCAGAGCCTGTACCACTTCACCGTGGGCGGTCCGGTCGAAGACAAGCGCCTGCGTACCCTGCCTGCGTACTCGGAGTAGCCAGCTTGGCTGTTTTGACGGCGCCCGGACTGGGGCGGCGGGAGGCGGTGACTGGTTTCGTCGTGGTCCATCCCTGGTCGACCTCTGTGTCCGTGACTCTCTCCAAGTACGGCCTCACAGACTCCCTCCGTCCGGCCAATGGCGCCAATGAGTGTTCGGCGCCTTGGTCGGTGAATAGCAGCTCCGGTCTCCGGTCACGAGTGCGGTGGCCAGCTGGCGAAACGTCTCCGAGCCAGACGGGCGCTCTTCGCCGACGACGTCGGGGTGATGCCAGTCGTCCAAGACAATCAGCTCCTCAAGGTCGGCCGGAACATGGTGGCGACGCTCGTGCAGATTGGCCAATATGTCGCGGCGTTTCGTTTCCGCGACGGCGCGGACAAGTTGGTACACGGCGATGCGGGGAAGCTCGTCCAGGATAACACCCGCCGCTTCATACTCCTCTCTCGTGGGGACCGGGAGGGCGGTGCCGCGCAGTTCGATCTGGGTCTCTCCCTCGGCAACAAACTCTCCCGCCTCTTGGTCGATCCAAGCGTCGTCGAAAGGGAAGATGAACTTCGACTCGTTGTTCGGGTTGTTTACCAGGTAGTTCTCGAACGCTTCGGGCGTCACAAAGTTTGCGGCGGTCTTACGACCGGTGAGGGTCGAGCCGAAGGTGTAGATATGCGTGTCCGGCACCTCGCTTCGGGGCGAAAAACCAGCAACCTCAACTGTTAGCGCCCAATCTCGCTGCGAGCGGTAGGCCGCTAGCCGGCTCGCCGCGAGGTAGAGGTACCCGTTGTCCAACATCGGGAAACTGAAGGACTCGCAGCAGGCGTCGAGCGTGGCAAGAATGTCTCCGGCGGTGTGGTTCATCTGGCCCTCGGACTGCAAGCATACCCTTGCGGTGGTCAAGGCGGCGGGGCCTTGTTGGCGGGGTCCCGGGAGTTCGCCCTCTCCTTCACCTTCCGTGTCTGGTCGCCCGGGTGCCGACGCTCTAGGCTGACACACGGTGCTCTACCGAGGTGACAGCGCACAAGTTCGAGCAGCCGCCAAGCGATTGCTCGAACTCGCCGAGCGTCGTGAGGCACTGCCGCAGCAGCGCAAACTCATGGCGAGCCTGGGAGCCTCTCGCCGCATCGCGGCCGTGCGCCCCCTGGTGCGCAGCTGGGCTTGCTGCGCGCAGATCGGCCCCCCACGGCCACGACTGTTCTCCCGCACTGCCAAACGCTCCGATGAAACGATCGAAACCGCGAGCGCAGCCTTGCAGGCGCTGCTTCAGCTGTGGTCGGTCGCCGCTCCCACCCAGTACCACCGGCTGGACCAGGAACTGCGCGCAGGAGGATCCTGGTCCTCGGTCACAGGGGGAGGGTGGTGGCGGCTCAGCCCCCGGCCTGGGCTCGACGGTCTGCCTGACTCAGGAGAGCTGAGAACGGTGGGCTTGGGGGTCCTCTCCTGCCATCCCTCGGGGCACATGCGGCAGGCCGCACTGCGCGAGCTGGCGCGTGGGCCGTTGGCCGCGTCGCTTCCGTTTCTATTGGTCCGTGCCAACGATTGGGTACCGCAGGTGAGGGCAGTCGCGGCCACCCGGCTTGCCGCGCTCGAAGACACTGACATCGAGGTCCTCGCCCCGCTCTTGGAGTTGGTCCTGCGGCTAGCGGCGCAGGGAAGGCGAGAGCCCCGAGCCGTGGCCCACTTGCTCAGCCTGCTGCGGACTGGCCGAGGCCTCGCTACCTTGCGTGACTACTGGGGGTCGAGCTCTCCCTCGCTGCGGCGCGCTGCCGTGCGTTTCTCGTGGGACGAGGCGAAGGATCGGGGGCCGGTCTTGAAGGCCGGGGTTGAGAGTCGTGATCCGGTCTTGAGAAGATGGGCCGTGGAGAGGCTTGCGGAGGTGGGCGCGGCCAGCCGGACCGAGAGGCTGCGGATGCTGGCGAGAGACTCGGTACCCATGGTGGCGGAGGCGGCGCTCGACGTCTTGGACACGTGTATCGAACCCGGGGACCGCGAGCTGTTGAAAGAGCTGCGATGCGCTCCCTCGCCCAGCGTCCAGCTGACGGCTCGCTTCATGCTCGACAAGCATTTCGGCGAGTCCTCGCATCGGGAGGTCTACCTGGGCCTACTCGGCACTGATGACGAGCGCTCCCGCATTGTCGCCGCCGTGGGACTGTCTGCGACGGGCGAGGCCAGTGACCACCGCGTCCTTCTCTCGGAGATGTCGGGAGCAGGGGCCAAGGGGCGACGACGTTTGCTCGGGGCGGCCGCGAGCCTGGATTACGAAGGCACGCGGAGCGCCATACTCAAGGCGTTGGGGCATGGGCTACCAGGGCTAAGCAAGGCCGCGCGGAGACTGTTGGCCGAACACGTGAAGGACGCGGACGCCGATGTGCTCGCCGATCTACTGGGCAGCGAGTACACTCACGCGCGCCACAACGCGCTGCTGCTCGTCGCTCAGCTGGGCCACTGGATCGCGCTCCCGTTGATCCTGCGCGGGACCAGAGACGCTGATGGCGAAAACGTGGATACGGCGAAGCGTCTACTCGACAGATGGTTGGCCCGGCACTTCCACGGTATCTATCGAGTGCCGGGCCCCTCCATCGGTCAGAAGGCTAAGGTTCGCGCCGAGTTGGTCGCGTGTGCGGGGCGGCTGGAGCAGCCGGCAAGCGCGAACATCGAACGGGCGTTGGCAGGAGAGTGGGGTTCGTGAACTCAGTTGGTCTCAGATTCGTCGACACGCATGAACCGAAGTGAAACCTCTGGCCGTTTACCGGACACAAAGGTGGCGATGCTCGGTCGACTCGTTGTCCCTGGTTTTGTCGCGCTTCTCTCCTGCGCCGGTTGCTCCACGATAGGCAGCGGCGTTCGCATGGAGGAAGAGCGCGATATCGAAGCGTTCACCGAGCTCGATGTCCGGGGCTCGGTCAACGTTGTCGTGCACTCCGGCTCGGCTCCGAGTGCACGTGTGGTGGGTGACGACAACCTGGTGCCGCGGGTCAGGACAGAGCTCCACGGCGAGCAGCTGCAGGTCTATGTCGACGGGTCGTACGCCACGAGCAACCCGCTGACGGTCTTTCTGACCACGCCGTCGTTGCGGGAGATTGACCTGTCGGGGTCGTCGGCGGTCCAAGCCGACGGACTCAGTGATGACTCGTTTGTGTTCGAGGTTTCCGGGTCCGGCAAGCTCACGGCGGTCGGCAAGGGAAAAACACTGAAGGCCAACGTCTCCGGGTCAGGCGAGATCGACGCGATCGCACTTCCCGTTGCGGATGCGAACGTCAAGGTCTCAGGATCGGGGCGGGTTAAGTCGACGGCGACGTCGTCGCTCACTGCCGACGTGAGCGGCTCCG
>JAESSZ010000505.1 GCA_016763875.1 Nannocystaceae bacterium | reverse complement strand
CCCTCGGCGCCGTGGGATGGTGGCTGGCGTGGGCAGTGGCGGGGTCGTTCGCGGCGACCGGTCTGCAGCGCGCGCCCGAGCCTGACGCTGCACCCGTCGACCCTGCGGAGCCTGAGTCGAAGGTGGACTCCGAAGTCGACCGATCGCAGCGCGCACGGCTGCGTGGTCGCGTGCTCACCTATGGCGAGCGCGAACCGATCGGCGGTGCTGTCCTCGTTTTTGCGAGTGGTCGGCCTCCAGTTCAGTCCGCGGACGATGGGTCGTTCAGCGTTTTTCTCCCGCCCGGTGAGCACGTCATCACGATCCGCGCTCAAGGCTTCGATGACCTCCAGGGGACGGTGGTGTTGAAACCCCAGCAGGACGTCGAGCTCGAGTACCGCATGGATCGGGCATTGGACTCACCGGTCTACCGGACCGTGGTCAAACACGACCGACAGGTGGCGGTGTCGACCACGACGCTGCGAGGTGAGGAGCTCCGGTCGGTACCCGGAAGTCGTGGTGACCCGCTGCGCGTCGTGTCGAGCCTACCGGGCGTTGGACAGCTCGCGGGATTCCTGCCCTACGTCGTTGTTCGTGGTGCCGCCCCGGGAAACACGGGCTATTACCTCGACGGGACCCGCGTACCGATTCTCTTCCATGTGGCGATCGGTCCGTCGGTCATCCATCCGTATTTCATCGACGCCGTCGACTTCTATCCCGGTGGCGCGCCAGTGCGACTGGGTCGCTACGCGAGCGGTATCATCGAAGCCCGAACCGCACCCGCGCGCCGCGATCGCGTACACGGTGATGTCGAGCTGAAGCTAACCGACACCTCGCTCTTGCTTGAGATTCCAATCGACCGGCGCCGAGATCCGGACTGCAAAGAAAAACGCCGCCGTGATTGCGACAAGGGTCCCGCCCGTGGGGCGCTAACCCTGGCAGGCCGCTACTCGTACACCGCCGCGATCTTGTCCCTGGCGCAGGCGAACGCGAAGATTCAGTACTGGGACTATCAGGCGCGATTTGATCACCAGTTGGGTAAAGCGCTGAACTACACGGCGTTTGCGTACGGCAGTTTCGACAACCTGGGTATCAAAGAGCAGGTCGATCCCGAGACGGGAGAGATAACCAACCCTCCGCCTATTCTGCGTTTTCAGTTTCACCGCTTCGACGACCGCATTCGCCAGCGTCTGCGGGGCGGGGGGACAGCGTCCTACGCGGTTGTGTTGGGGGTCGATCAGACCGGCCTGACCAACCTGGGTACCAACGAGTGGCGCATTGCACCACGGGCGGACTTCATGGTCCCAGTCAACGACAGCGTCCGGGTTCATTTTGGCGTCGACCAAGAGGTCCAGATATTTCGACTGGCCGAGCCGCTCGACGACCTTGGCGATATCGGTGGGGTCGAAGACCTCGCGTTGTTGTTCTCCGACCGCACCGTGACCGCCAGCGGCGTCTATCTCGACGTCGAGTTCGAGAGAAACAACGTGCAAGTGCGGCCCGGTGTGCGAGCGGACCTCTACGTGCAGTCTGGTTTCAGCCCGTATCTGCCCAATGCCCGCGGAGTGACAAACGCGATTGGGGTCGATCCCCGCATCTTGATGCGCGAGACCTTGAACGGGCACTGGGCGCTGAGGCAGTCGCTCGGGGTGTATCACCAGCCGCCGAGTTCGCCGATTCCCATTCCGGGCATCGAAAGCTTCGGATTCGAGCGTGGCCTCCAACGCAATACGCAGGGTTCCTTTGGCTACGAGTTCCAGATCGTTCGCGATGTGCTGCGACTCGAACAAGAGGTCTATCTGGGTCGTCTCGCGAACCTACAGGACTACGAACTCGGAGACTCCGACTTTGAGATCGAAGAACTCGAGGACGTGATCAGCCAGGTCGATGGATGGACCTACGGGATCGAGACGTTGCTCAAGCTGGATCCCGGGCAGCGCATGTTCGGGTGGCTCGCGTACACGCTGTCCCGCTCGACGCGCGACTACCCTCTCGGAGGCTCGGCGCCATCGAACTGGGACCAGCGGCACATCGTGAACGCGGTGCTCGGCTACAAGTTGCCGCGGCGGTGGAACATCGGCGGGCGGATGCACTACCACACGGGTCGCCCATGGACGGCACCGGTCGACGAGCAGGCTCAGATCGACGCATTGCGGCTCAACCGAAACAACGCTCGGTTGCCCCCCTTCTTCCAACTCGATCTGCAAGTTTCCAAAGCGTGGGTGTGGCCCGACTGGCAGTTGCAGGCTGTGCTCGATATCGTCAACTCGACCTACTCGCGCGAGATCTTCGCTTGCACGCCAGCGGGCGCGGGCGGGGGGGATATTCTCGCTGGGGGCGCAGGTGGCGAGGCGATGGGCGAAGCGATGGGGGAGGCGGCGGCGGCACGAGGTATCGCTGGCTGCACCCCGCAAGGGTTTCGGTACATCATCCCGTCGATAGGCCTGCGCGCTCGCTGGTAAGCGAAATCGAGCGCGTTCTCGAGCGAAAATCACGACCGTCTCGCCGGGTTTGCAATCGACCGCACGTTTCTTACGCGGCCGTCAGACCCCGTCACACCTACACTGTGGTGATACTCTGAGTTCTTGACGGGGTGGAGAGAAACATCGGGGGGGCTGTCGCGGAGACGACTTCTTTCAGCCGCCGGGCTGGGCGGAATTGGGGTGGCGTTGGCTCCCTTTCTGCCGCGCTCAGTGGAGGCTGCTGGGGAGCAACCCAAACGGCTGATCCTGATCACCAACGGCCAGGGCACGGACATGACGACGTGGCGGCCGTCGGGGACAGAGACGGAGTTCACCCTCAGCGCCCAGTTGGAACCGCTGGCGGCGTACCAAGATCGCATGGTCATCTTGGATGGCGTCGACAACGAAGCGGCGATCCGCGGTCCCGGGCGTGGTCACTTTGGACAGGGCACGATGTGGACGGGTGTCGAAGTCCCGACCGGCAATGTACGCCCGCAAGAGATGCTCGGCTGGCCAACCGCGGCTTCGGTCGACGCGATCATCGGCGCGCGCGTTGGCAAGGACACCCGGTTTCCCGCCTACTACTGGGGCACCTGGCCCATCGCGACCAACGGCTCCAACCAAGGGCCCAACGGCATCTGCCATTACCGCGGTTCCGAAGATCCGATCAATCCGCAACTCAACCCAGCGAGCGCATTCGACACGCTCTTTGATGGGGTGATGGGCACAGACCCCGCCATCGGGGCGCGACTGCGGCACGAGCGACGCAGCGTCATTGACTTGGTCCACGGCGAGCTCACACGGGTGCGCACGGAGATGCCTTCGGTCGACCGCGAACGGCTCGACGCCCATCTCGACAGCCTGCGCGAACTCGAGGACCGAATCAATCAGGTCACGGCCGAGTGTGAAGTGCCCGAGCATCCTGGGCAGTTCACCGAGTCTGAGGTCCGGGACTTCGACCAGGTCCACGTGTTTACGCGGTTGCAGTTCGAGCTCATGCGGCACGCGTTGCTGTGCGACCTGACGCGCGTGGCGTGCTTCGACTGGCCCCACTCCGAGGGGTACGGCAACTACATGGAAGAGGAGGGTTATCGTCCCTTCGGCTCCATCCACACCCTGGCACACACCATGAGCTACGCCACGGAGGACCTCAACCCGTCCGACGAAGAGCGCGTGATTGCTCGCGAGGATATGGCGAACCTCCAGCAGTGGCGGTCCAAGATGCTCTCGACCGAGCTGCTCGATAAACTTCCCCCAGACATCATGGACAACACGCTGCTCGTTTGGACATCGGAGATGAGCGAGGGAGGTACACACTCCAACCGCAACGTGCCGATCGTTATGGTTCAAGGCGAGCAGTTCGGTGCGTTCGAGGCGGGTCGCTATCTCAGGTACGGCGAGTACGACCCGATCGATAACTTCTCCCAGCACACCGGTGGTGTGCCCATGAACCAGCTCCTGGTGTCGCTGTGCCACGCGATGGGCCTTGATGACATCAACGAAGTCGGCGACGCAACGATCTCGACCGGACCCCTCGCGGAGCTCACATGAAACGGGACGTGATCTTTCGAGTACTCGCCACGTTGCTCGTCGCTCAGTTTGGGGCCGGGTGCTACTCGGGTCTTGGTGACGCCAACGGCCCAGCTGCGGCAGACGGCGGTGACGACGATGGCGCCGACGATGATGGTGTCGACGATGACGCTGGCGACGACGATGGCGGTGACGACGATGGCGTCGCCGATGCCTCGGTGTCCGTCTCTGGGCTGGGGCGACTAACCCGCCTGGAGTACGAGCGTTCGGTGACGGCTATTTTCGGCGAGTCGTTAGTCGTGGACGTCAACTTCGAGAACCTGCCAGCCGACGGCGTCATCGGGCGTTTCGAGAGCAATGCCGGGCTCAACGTGAACATCGACATCGTCGACGGCTACCGGTTGGTTGCCGAAGACGTTGGCGAAGCGGCCGGAGCACTCGCGGCGAGCTTGCTCGGATGCGAGGCTTCCGCGGCGTGCGTTGAGTCGTTCATTCGCGAACGCGGGTTGCTCATCTATCGTCGACCGCTCACGGACGCAGAGGCGGATGTGTTCATCCAGTTCTGGAACACGATGGCCGAGGAAGGCGGTCTCAGCGATGCCATGCGGCTGACGGTGAGCGCCATGCTGCAAACCCCCGACTTCCTTTATCGGCTCGAGCGAGGTGAAGACGGCGCCGAGGGAGACGTGCGTCGGCTGACCGGCTACGAAGTCGCATCACGGATGTCGTACTTCTTGTGGAGCAGCGGGCCTGACCTGCAGCTACTGGATGCGGCGGCGGCGGGTGAGCTCGACACGAGCGAGGGCATTGAGGCACAGACCGAACGACTGCTCGCCGACTCGCAGGCGGACGAAACGATCCTTCGTTTCCACAACTCCTGGCTGGGTATCGACGAGTTGGACACTCACCTCGTGGACAACGAAGAGTTCCCCGAGTTCGAAGCGCTGCGCGAGGACATGAAGGCCGAGACACAAGCCTTCGTTTTGCATGTCTTTCGCGAAGACGACGCGCGCGTGAGCACGCTGTTTGGCGCCAACTACTCGTTTGCCAGCCCCGAGCTTGCCGCGTTGTACGGCGATGGCGTGGTCAGTGCTGAGGACGGAAAGATTGAACTCGATCCGTCGCAGCGTCTCGGCATCCTGACTCAGGCCAGTTATCTGACGACGCATGCGCGTACGCCCGAGCGTGCCCCGATCTACCGCGGCACCAGCCTACTGATCGACGTCTTTTGTCAGTTTCTGCCCCCGCCACCTGACGTGGGCACTGCGGTCTCGTTTGATTCGACCGCGTCCGCACGCGACCAGATCGACGAGGCGACATCGGGTCCCGCGTGTCGCGGTTGCCACAGCACGATCAATCCGATCGGCTTCTTGTTCGAGAACTACGACGCTGTAGGCCGGTGGCGCACCATGGACGGAGTGTTCCCGGTCGAGGCGGCCGCCAGCGTGCTCGGTACCGACATCGATGGCGACTACGCCAATGCAGCCGAGATGATCCCCCTGCTGGCGGAGAGCGAGCAGGTCAGGCGCTGTGTGTCACGGCAGTGGCTACGATTCGCTCTGTCACGTCCGGACGGCCCAGAAGACTTCGAGTCGATCGCTGCGGCCGCAGACCAAGCGCAAGGCGATATGCGGGCGTTGGTCGGTGCCATCACGCAAACCGATACCTTCCGCTACCGACGACTCGCAGACTGACGAAATCGAGAGACCGGGCTCGCCGTTCAGAATCGGACGGCGGTCCCGTTTGGGGCGAGAGCAAGTCGCGAGGCCCGGGCGCGGCGTTTGAGTAGCGAGTAGCGAATTACCGCACCAGCCAGACCCGCGATACCGATCACGAACATCGCGGTGGTCGCCCGCGAAAGGTGCCCTGCCCGCACGGCCTCTCTTTCGATGTTCGAGGCGGACCGCCTCATACTCGGGGTCCTCGCGGCGGGGTGAATAAGCCCAAGCCCTGCCCCCAACGCCACGCCGCCGATCAACGCGAACGTGCCGCCCCAGGGATCTCGCCACACCTCAAGATCCTGATCGTTGGTCGCGACAGTCTCGCTGGTCGCTGCGGCCATGCGCTGTGAAGGCGGCGCGGGCGGCGGGCTCTTCGGCGGCGGAGATAGCCGGAGTACGGCGAGGTTGATCT
>JAESSZ010000504.1 GCA_016763875.1 Nannocystaceae bacterium | reverse complement strand
GTTCGGGTTCGGAGGACGGCGCGGACTCCGAAGACGACGGCGTCTCTGAAAGTACGACCGGCAGCGAAACCGCCACGGATACGACCGCGGGGGTCGAAGCCTGCGAACCTGGGATGGTGCGCACGTGCGAGTGCGGTCGTGGCCCAGGCGCCGCAACGTGCAATCGCGCCGGAGACGGGTATTCCGACTGCATGTGTTGTGGCGGTACCCACCCGCTGGTCGACGGCGAGATCCGATCGTGCGAGGAAGGACATTGCTACTGCGGTGATCTTGAGGCTGATCCGCCGCTCGACGCGTGTTACGCCGAGGTCGTGGCGGAAGTTTGTTGCTCCGTCGCGCTGGAGTGTTACTGAGGGCGCAGGTGATCCCGTGGGCAATCCTCCGAGCCGCGGCGTTTGCATCGCTGGTCGGCTGCGGGCCCCCGGGCGGTGAGGGGACGCCGGCCAGTGCGGACCAACGGACGTTGCGCCAGCTCTGGGTGGCGACCGATCTCGACCCGGCAGACGATGTTGTGGAGGTCACGATCATCGCCGAGCCGGGCGTGGCACCTCTCGATGAAGGGCTGACTTCCGTGCTCGGCTATCGCGACGGCGGAGACCCCTCATCGAGGGTCACGGTGCCCGGGCCTCTCATCGTCGCCAAAGTTGGAGACCGACTTCGTGTGCACTTCGTCAACGCCTTGCCGGGTCTAACGACCACGTTGCATTGGCATGGGCTGCGACTGCCGGTGGCAATGGACGGCAACCCGATGGTGAGCGGTGCGGTGCCGCCCGGGGGCACGTTCGAGTACGACTTCGTGCTTCGTGACGCGGGGCTGTTTTGGTACCACCCGCACGTCGATACCGACGTTCAACTCGAGTCGGGGCTGCAGGGGGTACTGCTGGTGCGGGAGGCCGAGCCTCCGCTCGTCGATCGCGAGCGCATCTTTGTTCTGGATGACGTGAGCCTGACCGACGACGGCTCGGTCGACGTTGACCTCGATATCGCGGACGCCATGCTCGGGCGCCGCGGTGATCGCATCACGGTCAACGGCGGGCCCGCGGGCGTGGTCCTCGCCAACGCGGGGGCCGTCGAGCGCTGGCGGCTGGTCAATACCGCCAACGGTCGCTATTTTGATCTGTCCTTGGACGGACTGCCGCTGCGCGTCATCGGTTGGGACGGAGGACTGCTCTCAGACCCGTACGAGGTGGATGTGCTGCGTGTCGCGCCCGGCGAACGCTACGACGTCATCGTCAAGTTGCCCGCCGAAGGTGACTCGGTGGTCTTAGAGACCCTCGCTGTTGATCGGGGCGGCGGGCAATGGGACGAGGCCGCGCCCCTGGTGGAGGTGTCGCTGCGCGCTTCGGCGACGGTCGCCTCGGTCGTGCCAACGACATCAAGGTCGATAGCCGCGATGACACCTGAGTCGGTGCGCTCGTTCGTGCTGAGCAGCAAGCTCGACGGGCCGACCGCCCCTGTGTTTTTCATCAATGATCAGCGGTGGCCGCTCAATACGCCGATCGAGGTCTCGCGTGGAGAGGCGGATGTCTGGGAGGTGGTCAACGACGAAGACCATCACCACCCATTTCACATTCACGGTCTGTTTTTCCAGGTGTTGGACATCGATGGGGTCGCGCCTGGGGTGGTGGGCTGGAAGGACACGGTCGATATCCCGCCGCGCGCGACGGCTCGGCTCGCGGTGCCCTACGACGAGCCCGGCATGTGGATGTTCCACTGCCAGATCCCCGAGCACGCCGAGCGCGGCATGATGGGGGACCTGCTCGTCATGCCGTAGGCTCTCGCCGGCTCCCGGCGATTTGAACAGACCGGGCACTAGGGCCCGTCTGTGGCACGGTAGGCGTGATGTCGTTGGGCATGCCATCGTTGCGGTTGGCAAGGCCCAGCCGACCGAGCCCGAGCCTACGTATGAGCCCCAAGTACGAGCCGCAAGACCGCCGCAGCCAGGCCGACATCGCGGTGGATGCCGCATCGCCCGAGCATGCCGTGGCGCTGATGGTCCCGTACCTGACCGAGGCTCGCATCGACAAGATCGAGCGCGTGCTTCGCGGTCGTACGCTGGACCTCATGGTCGCGGTCGAAGCACCTTCGGACCCGCACAACGCCGCGGCGATTGTACGAACCGCCGAAGCGCTAGGGGTGATGAGCGTGCACGTGGTGGCGGCCGAGGGGCGTGCGCTGCACCGACAGTCGACCACGCAGGGGGCCTACCGCTGGGTGGACACGCAGCACCACGCCCGCCTCGAAGATCTGGTCACAACCGTGAAGAAGCGCGGTCTGCGACTGTGTGGGGCGGCGATGGATGGATCGACGCCGTTGTCGCGTATGGATGTCGATGCGCCCTTGTGTCTCTTGCTGGGCAACGAACAACGCGGCCTCTCGGATGCGGCAAGAGCCGCGTGTGATGCGCTGTTCCACGTGCCGATGGTGGGCATGAGCGAGAGTCTGAACTTGTCGGTGACGGCGGCGATAGCGATGCACAGCGTCTTGTCGCGGCGCTCACCGCGAGCGTTGCCTCCCGAGAGTCTCGCTGCTTGGCGGGCCCGCTACTACGCCCGCAGTCTGGACGCGCGCCTCGTGCTCGGGTTGCTCGCGAGCAAGGAGGCGGCCCTATGAGTTGGCCGAAACGCATCGTCTTGGCCCTGTCGATCTTGGGGCTGCTGAGCGTCCTGGCCGGGGTCGGCGGGATCATCGGCGTCTTTTGGTGGTTCGGCCGTGGTGTCGCCGACCTGGACGAAGCGAGGCTCAAGGACTACCGGCCGCCGCAGGTCACCCGGATCTTTGCGCGCGACGGGACCACGCTTCTGGGCGAGATCTACGAGCAGCGGCGTACGCTGATCCGCTACGAAGACATCCCGAGCCACGTCGAGAACGCGTTCTTGGCGGCCGAGGATGCCGACTTTTATCACCACCAAGGCATGGACTACATGGGGATGGCGCGCGCGCTGTTGGTCAACGTCCGTGCCGGTCGCGTCAAGCAAGGCGCATCGACGATCACCCAACAAGTCGTCAAGAACTTCATGCTGTCGCCCGAGCGCAGCCTAGAGCGCAAGGTGCAGGAGCTCATCTTGGCGCGACGGCTGGAGCAGGCGTTGACCAAGCAGCAGATCCTCGAGCTGTACCTCAACGAGATTTACTTGGGTCATGGGCGCTACGGCCTGGACGAGGCGGCCTGGTACTACTTCGGCAAGAGCGTGCGAGACATCGACCTGGGTCAGGCAGCGCTACTGGCGACCCTACCCAAAGCGCCCAGTCGCGATTCGCCCTACAAAAGCCCAGCCAAAGCCAAGCAGAGGCAGGTCTGGGTGCTCAATCAGATGGTCGGGCACGGCTTCGCCACCGCCCAAGACGCGCAGCCGTTTATCGATGGACCGCTGGCGGTGGTCGAGCCCGAGCAGCGTCGCCGCGTTCACCGGGGTGCCGACGAGTTCGTCGATGAGGTGCACCGACGGCTGACGGCGGAGTATGGCGAGGCTCTCTCAACGTTGGGGGCCAAGGTGACGACGACCGTCGACCTCGATGTGCAGGCGGAGACGCGCGTGGGCCTGCTCGCCGCGCTACACGAACTTGACGCCCGCCAGGGCTATGGCGCCGAGGCTCGCCCTGCGACCAAACGAGAGTTGCGTTCGGCGGCTCGCGAGGCAAAAAAATCCATGCGGGTGGGGCGAACGTATCGCGCCTTGTCGGTGGCGCCACCCGAGGCTGCGTTGCCGCCAGACACCTATGCCGCCAGTGTGGGTGAGCAGCATTTTGTTGTGTCGGTGCCTTCGGGCGCTCGTTACCGCAAAGAGGGCAGTTCGGTGGCCGAGCAGTTCGCACCCGGGGTCGTGCATCCGGTCTTGGTCGAGTCTCTTTCCGATGCCAACGCGCCATCGGGGTGGGGGCATGCACGGGTGATCTTGCCCGAGGCTGCAGTCGCGGTTTCCGACCCCAATACCGGCGAGTTGCTCGCGATGATCGGTGGCTCGAGCTACGAGCGCGGCAATTTCAACCGGGTACTCCAGGCCGCTCGCCAGCCGGGATCGTCGTTCAAACCATTTGTGTACGGCGCGGCGGTGCAGTCCAAGATGTACACCGCCGCGACGCTGGTCTCGGACTCTCCTGAGATCTACGAGAAGTGGAAACCGACCAACTTTCTGCGCGATGTGTACCTGGGTGACGTGCGGCTGCGCGTCGCCTTGACCAAGTCGATCAACACGATCGCTATCAAGTTGCTCGACACCGTCGGGTTTGCGGCTGTGCACGAGTTTGCGGCCGCGGCGGGCATCGAAACCCCGCTGCCCGAGCACCTGTCGTTGGCGCTGGGCACGACCGAGGTCAAGCCCATTGAGATGCTCAATGGCTACACGACGTTGGCGCGGGGCGGCAGCCGGATAACGCCGCGGGTGATCCTCTCGATCGAGGCGCCGGGCAGCGAGACGCACCGACCCGAGCAAACCGTCGAGCAAACGCTCGATCGCGGGGCGGTTTTTGTGCTCGTTTCCATGATGCAGAGCGTCGTGCGGAGCGGGACCGGGGCCAAGGCCAGTAAGTTGGGTCGACCCGCGGCGGGCAAGACCGGGACATCGGCAGACTTCCACGACGCCTGGTTCTGCGGATTCACCCCCAACAAGGTTGCGGTGGCCTGGGTTGGCTTCGATCAGCCGCGTTACCTCGGTCGGGGCGAGACGGGCGGGAAGGCTGCGATTCCGGTGTGGCTCGCGGCGATGCGTGCCGCTGAGT
>JAESSZ010000503.1 GCA_016763875.1 Nannocystaceae bacterium | reverse complement strand
TACTGGCGATTTCACCACCACTGGCGATTTCACCACCACTGGCGACTTCACCACTACTGGCGATTTCACCACCACTGGCGATTTCACCACCACTGGCGACTTCACCACCACTGGCGGAACTTCTTCCTCCACGGACGGGAACTCCTCCAGCTCCTCGGGGACCACGGGCGGCGATCCTCTCGACGCGTTCGAAACGCCGCAGCCGTTTGGAGATCAAGTTCAGGAAACGGACCTCATCGGGACCTGGAATCTCCCGACCGACGGCGGCATGCCCGGTTACTCGATGTCCCTCACGATCGACGCCGATGGCGCATTCGTCTGGGAGGAACTCGACGACGCGTGCTTGCTCGTTCGCGAAGGCACGGGGGTGCTATGGGTCGCAGGCGCGCAGCTGGTGATGCTGTTCGAGACCTTCACCGGGAACGCGCCTTGGGACGTGATGACGCAGTTCGGGTGGGACGCCGAGGCGCCGTTCCTGATCCGTGCCGGCTACGCGCCGGTCTTGGGCCACATCGCGGTCACGATCACGCCCGAGATGCGGGTCTCCGCGCCATGGAATAGCCACGGGTACGCCCGCACCCTGGGGGGAACGACGGCGCTCGACATATGGATCGCGGAGACAGAACTGTGGGATGCGGCGCCCGGCGAGACAACGGCCGACATCGTCGCGCGCGACCGCTACACGTTGGACATCGTCGCGGGACCCAACGCAACGTTGACCTACAACCGATGGTGGTACGAAAACGGCGTCCAGACCGCGGAGCCCGCGAGCGTGCAAATGGTGCCCTACACCGACGACATGGTTGGCAACCTCATCGTCGCCGGCGGGGCGTACACCTACGTTGGGGCGCGGCTGGCCAGCTTCGAGCCAGGCGACAACTTTCAGATCGACGCACCGACGTCGTGCCCGTAGCGACGCCACACAAAGTCGACCCGCTACACACCGTCGCCGAGCTTGCGTAACGCCTCTTCGATATCGAAGTCGGGGTCGGGTTTGACGTGACCAGTCGCGAGCTCCCTGAATGCCTTTTCTACCGCCGCTCGCCCTCTAAAGAGACGCGTTCGAACCGTCGCTTCCGCGATGCTCAGGACTTGCGCGATCTCGGAGCCCGGCAACTGCTCCCAGTAGAACAACTCGAGCATCGTCTGGTGTTCAACCGAAACGCGTTGCAACGCCTGCAGCAACAGTTCGTGGTCTTGCCGCTTGGCGAGCAAGGAACTCGGGGTCTTGCCCAACGCATGGATCGACGAGACGCCAAAGTCGGGATCAACACGGCGTTCCCGCGAAGCCCGATCCCGGAGGAACTTGAACAACTGGCGCCGCGCCACCGCGAACAGGAACGTTCGGAAGCTCGCGTCTCCACGAAAGCGATCGCGCCCCTCCACGCAGCCCGCGAACGTCCGTTGAATCAGGTCTTCGACGTCGTCGGGCGGAACCTTGTTGCGAAAGAATCGACGGATCGATCGGAAGTGCCGACGGAACAACTCATTGCCCGACGGCTTGTCGCCGTCACGCCACTTCTGCAAGAGTTCGGAGTCACCCGCCGGCATCGCGCAGCGATTGTCCCACGGCTGCTACCAGTCGTCACGCCAGCGCAAGACCTGGTCGCGCACACGTTGGTAGACCCGGGTCGTCGCCCGCACATCGCCCGCGTTGTACTCCGCGATCTTCGCCAGTTCGCCCTTTTCGTACTCAACCGCGACCATCGAGCCGTCCATTTCCTCTTTGGGGCTGGTGAGTCCGAGCGACCAGCAGATGACATCCAGGGAGCTTGGTCCACGGCCACGCCCACCCAAGATATTGAACAAGTCCAGGTGCGGACGTAGGGAGTACGGCGGGGTCATGAGATCCACGCGCACGGGCACATCGCGGATCAGACTGCGGCCGAGCAGGAACGGCACGTCGAAACCGCGCCCGTTGTACGACACGATGCACTCCGCCTCGCCCGCCAGCGCCCAGAACGCACGCAGCAGGTCTGCCTCGGATACCGGTCGAATCCAACTCGGCATCTCGCCGAGCACTGCGCCGTCGGGCGGCACCACGAGCACCGTGACCACCGGGTCCTCCGCCTCACCGTCGCCAACGGCCAATGAGACGACCTTGCCGAACCACGGCGACAGACTCATCACCTTGCTTTCGTCCCACTCCTGTCGGTCGGCGTACTTGGTCACCGCCTGAGCGATGGTCGGCGGTGCCTTGCGCAGGTCGACGGCGGGCACGGTCTCTATGTCGAACACCAACGTGTCGCAGATCAAATCTTCGATCGACGCATACGCCTCGTCGACAAGGCGCGTCTTGTCGTAACCCGCGTCGTCCTCCCTGACGGCTCTCAGGCCCCGCACGTTGAGCTGAAGGGTCCCCTGGTATTGGTCACGCTCGAACAAGACCTTGACGTGGGTCCCGCGCGAAAGCTCGGTCGCCGCTTGCATCGCACGCGGCCAATCGCTCCAAATCTTCGCGGCCACCGTGCGCGAGCGATCGGCCAACTTGAGCTCCACGAACGGCTTGCCCGCGCGCGTCTGCCCGCGACGTGCTTGGCGAAGCACCGCGTAGGCGGTCAGCAGTGCAGGCGTGCCCCCCAGGGCGGGGCCGGAGTCGACGGCCGCCAGGTCATCGACCAACAGATACTCGGACTTGCTGGTGTCGTTGCTCATGGGCCCTTCCAGGACGACGAGCATATCAGCGCCCGCCGCAGCCACCGATTTCGCAACGCCGAGCATCGCGCCCCCGCGTGTGACGGCTCTCGACCGGCCGCCTGCTCCGACCAGCAGCAGACGAGCGGGACTGCGCGGGTTTGCCCCTGGGCTCGATGGCGGCGGCCACCAGCTATGGTATCGATCGCGGGCCGGCCGGCCTCCTCCTGCGGGAGTGAGGGGCCCTTGCACACCGGCAACTCAACGGAGCGTAGACGGACATGACAGACCTCAAGGGAAGCAAGACCATCGACAATCTCAAGGCCGCATTCGCGGGCGAGTCGCAAGCCAACCGGCGCTACCTCTACTTCGCAAAGCAGGCGGACGTTGAGGGCTACCCGGAGATCGCTGGCAACTTCCGCGAGACCGCCGAGGGCGAGACCGGCCACGCGCACGGCCACCTCGACTACATCAAGAAGGTCGGCGACCCAGCCACCGGCCTTCCCATCGGTGACACCGCGGAAAACCTCAAAGCCGCCGTCGCGGGCGAGACGCACGAGTACACAGACATGTACCCAGGCATGGCCAAGACGGCCCGCGAAGAAAACTTCACCGAGATCGCAGACTGGTTCGAGACGCTCGCTAAGGCCGAGAAGAGCCACGCGGGCCGCTTCCAGAAGCTGCTCGACGAGCTGTAGCGTATCGCCGCCTCGCGCGGCACCACGAGTGAGGAGAGGCCACGGTCCCACGGGATGCGTGGCCTCTTCTCGTTGTTCCACCCAACGTGACGCCCCCTGCAACGGGTGCTAGCGTCGACGCCAGGCGCATGAGCGAAAAACACATTTCGTATCAGCCAACTGAGGGTCTCTCGTACGACCCGGCCGAGCCCAAGTACTGGGACCGACAAGCCCTCGACCAGGAGATCACCCGGGTCTTCGAGGTCTGCCACGGGTGTCGCATGTGCTTCAAGTACTGCGACTCGTTCCCGTCGTTGTTCTCCATGTTGGACAACAAGTACGACGGCGATGTGCGACAGCTGACCGAGGCGGACACCGACAAGGTGATGGCGCAGTGCTTCCAGTGCAAGTTGTGCGAAGTGCAGTGTCCGTACACACCGCGCGACGGTCACGAGTTCAAACTCGATTTCCCCAAACTGGTGCACCGCTGGGCGGCACAGCGCCATCGCAAACACGGACCCACCTTCCGCGACCGCGTCTTGGGCAATCCCGACCTCGCCGGAGCCGCCGCGCGAGCGAGCTTGGGACTGGCCAACGTCCTCAACCGCGTCCGCGCGCACCGTGTTTTCATGGAGAAGGTGCTCGGCGTTCACCGCGACAAGCAGCTGCCCGACTTTGCGTTTCGAACGTTCGAACACTGGGCAACCAAACAAGGGCTGACAGAGCCGGGACCCGGTGGCGAGGCGGTGCTGTTCCAGACCTGCTACGTGCAGCACAACGAGCCACAAGTCGGACGCGACACCGTCGAGGTGATGCAGCGCAACAAGGTCGACATACGCTGCGCAAAGGGTTTCGTGTGCTGCGGCATGCCGGCTTGGGAACACGGCGACCTCGAAGGTCTGCGAAAGAACGCGCGCAAGAACCTCGACATCTTGGTGCCGTACGTGGAGCAGGGCGCCAAGGTGCTGGCCATAAACCCCACCTGCTCCATGATGTTGCGTCGGGAGTACCCGCAGTTGGTCGCCCCCGAAGACCGTGAGCGAGCCACCATGGTGGCCGAGGCCGTTGCCGACCCCAGCGAGTATCTGTGGTCGTTGCGCAAGCAGGAGCGCTTCAACACCGATTTCGCCAGCTCGCCGAAGGGAGCGGTCGCCTACCACGCACCGTGCCACCTGCGTACGCAAGGCGTCGGCTTCAAGGGCCGAGACCTGCTGCGAAAGATCCCGGGGGTCAAACCTCGACTGGTCATGGAGTGCTGCGGCCACGACGGCACGTTTGCGATGAAAACCGAGGGTTTCGTCCCCTCTCAGAAGGTCGGCAAGCGTGCCTTCGACGGCATGAAAGAAGTCGAGGCAGAGGTTTGGGCGACCGACTGCCCGCTGGCGGCGGTCCAGTTCGAACAGCACGCGGGAGTCAAACCGCTGCACCCCATGAGTTTGCTGGCCCGTGCTTACCGCGGCGACAGTTTCGACAAAAAGGCGCTCCCCGCTGCGGACCCGGCCAACGCGGACTCGCCCAACGACACAAAGGACTCCCAGGAATGAAACCCGTCGACCGCAGTGAGATCCTCGACTACGTAACCTACTCCGAACGCCGCGACGCCCTGCGCCCGGCCCTGCTCGCGGCCAAAGCGGCGCGCCGCGTGCTGGTGGAAGACGGCACACTGGTCTTCTTGTTCGAGAACCGGGACACGGTCCGCTACCAGGTGCACGAAATGATGCGGACCGAGCGGATCGTCAAAGAAACCGACATCGCGCACGAACTCGAGACCTACAACGAGCTGATCGGCGGCGAAGGCGAGCTTGGCTGTACCCTGCTGATCGGCATCGACGACGAGTCCGAGCGCGACGAGAAACTGCGCGCTTGGGTGGGTCTGTGCGAACACTTGTACGCGCTGGTGGACGATCAACGGATCCGCCCGACGTTCGACGCGCGGCAGGTTGGTGAGACGCGACTGTCGGCGGTGCAGTACCTCAAGTTCGCGGTCGGTCCCGTGGCCCCTACTGCGATGGGCTGCGATCATCCGGAACTTACGGTTGAGCATAAATTGACCCCCGAGCAGTACGCAGCGCTCAGCGAAGACCTCGCCGCGCCGTAGGGCTACGGACCACGACGCTATGTGTGGCCGATTCACGCTGACGACCCACGACTACGCCGCGGTCGCGCATACTCTTGACGCTACTTTGTCGCGCATGCAGACGAGTCTGTTCTAGAACCTCGTTGGCCTCGTCCACGGGGATGAGATCGGGGCCGAAGCCACAGGAGTGCCAGCAACGCAAGCCACGTGGCATCGCTCCCTCGGCCGGACGTGCAACCGCAACCCTCGGCCGATCCTCGATTTCCTCCCGGAGGAAGCGCGCCCCGGGAGTCAGTGGCAGATGCACCCGCTGCTCCCGAGCTCGAGGACATGGTGGGATCGACCGCGCCCGTCATTGTGCTGGAGTCGGCGGCACTAGTGGCCGTGCCATCGTCGCCAGCCTGTGACGTCGCGGTGCCGTCCGCCCCTGACTCGCCGCCCGTACCCGTCCCCTCGGGTGCCTCGTCAAACCATGGTGAGGTCGCGAGCGCGATGCCGCCCAGCGCGTTGTCCCGGTACAAGAGCATGAGCGTACCGCCGAGCTCAAAGAGCCGCGGACGCATGCGGCCATCACCCCCGTCGGTGAAAAACCCGGTGGATTGGGCAGGGGCAAATGTCGCGCCTCCGTCCACGGACTCGGCGTAGAGGATCTCGGCGTCTGCGGACTCGCCATCGCCGTCTGTGTTTTGGAGCGCCACCGCAACGACGCGCGTACCGTCAGGCGAACTCACTATCGCTCCATTGCCGTACCCGAGATGATAGGTACCGAGCGCGTCCATCGTTTGCGCGTTGACTGCGGCGGTGCCGTTCGCTTCGTAGCGGGCGTAGTGATGCGTTCCGGCGCCGCCATAGCCAAGGTGGATTCGACCGGTCTCGTCCACGTAGAGATTGGGTCCGCCGCGGCGTGCGTCACCGCCCAGCAGCACAGCATGAGACGCTTGCCACTGAGCGAGCACGTCGGCGCCGCCATCACCGGCGAAGGCAAAGTGCACGGGGTCGGCCGGCCCAGGTCCGGGGGAACCCGACGCCAGGACCACCGCGTTCCCAGAGGCTGCGATGCGATAGTCCCCGTCCGGACGCAGCCACAAAGGGGTGGTTCCCAGGAGGGCTGCGGTTGCACCGTCGGTCTCATAGAGGTCGATCACTGCGCCAACGTTTTCGATCAAGCGACCATGGCTGATCAGGATCCGTCCCCCGCTGGGAGTCGCCACGCCAACGACGTAGTTGCGTGCAATCGGCTGCCCTACGATCACGGGGGCCGACCATCCTCCGGCCACCGGGCGCGAGGCGTAGCGAATCTCGTGACCGGCCTCATACGACCCGCCGTGTCGTGTGACCACGTGCACTGTGCCGTCCGGTCCGACGGTGATGGCGGGATACATGTCCAGCACTGCCTGCCGTCCGTCGCCGACGTCCGCCTCATCGGCCAGCACGCTGCCGAGTCCATCCACCTGCACGTACCGTTCCGCGATGATGTGGACGCTCGTCGCGTCGCTCGCGGCTGCGAACTGTCGACCGGGTGCCACCACACCTTGTGATGCCCACTCTGGCAGCGCTTGCGCGGATGTCGGAATGAGCAGCACGGTGCCAGCGAGTAACAGCTTCCGCATTGGGTGAGTATGGTCGCAGATCGTTCCCTGCGTACACGACAAGTTTCGACCTCGCAGTGTCCGAGCAGACAAGAACGCAGAGGCGGTCGAGGTCATGCGCGATGTGGATACGCTGGTCGTCGACAGGACGGGCACCCTCACCGAGGGACGCCCGAGCCTGGTGTCCGTGCAGACCATACGGGGGCTGGACGAATCGGATTTCCTTCAGCTCGTGGCGTCGCAGCCGGCGTCCTCTACCCGAGCTTCGGGCTGCTCCTGTCCCCCATGATCGCGGCGGCGGCGATGAGC
>JAESSZ010000502.1 GCA_016763875.1 Nannocystaceae bacterium | reverse complement strand
GCGGCAAGCGGGTGCTGGTGATCCCGCAAGGACCGGCCGGCGGCACGTATCACCTCGGCGGCCAGAGCTTCTCGCTCGACACCGCCCCGGTGGTTCATTTGGCGACCCCACCGGCCCAGCGAGTCTTCACGGAGCTGGGTCTGTGGCAACAGATCCGCAGGCAAGACACGCGCGTCGACTCGTTGGTCCACTTGGTGCTTCCCGAGCACCGCCTCGATCTGGTGCCGGGCGGTAGCAACTGGCCGACAGAGACCGAGCGAGGGTGGCCAGGCGACGCCATCGAGGCGGCGTGGTCACTGCGCAGCCGATGGGCCGAGGCGACGGATGCGGTTCTCGATGAGTTGCTGTCGACGGAGCATGCGCTGATGGCGGACGGGTTTTGGAGTCGTCGGTTTCTCAACCGCGTCGCCGGGCAGCTGCCTGGGCCGGACGTCGACGACCTCGAGCCTCTGAGCGCGGACCACCCGTTGCGCCTCGCCGCCCGAGCCGCAGAGCCGTGGCTGTTGGACCTGAGTCCCGCGCAGCTGGGCAAGGCCGCGAGCCTGCGTCTGTTCGAGCTGTGGCGGCGTGGACCCCACGATGTCCCCGGCGGGGTGCACTACGTTCGCAAGGCGCTCCTGCAGCGGATCGAGCTGCATTCTGGCGAGGTCAAACCAGAGTTGCGCGTCGCCGAGCTTCAGATCAAACGCGGCCGTGTGGTCGGAGTGAGCCTGCTGGGCAAGCGTTCCCAGTACGGATGCGAGCACATGGTCATCGCGACGGACCCGCGCCCGCTGCTCGACGACACGCTGCCCCGCGAGCAGATCCCCAAGCAGTTGGCGAACACGCTGGTGGCGATCGAGAGCGCTGCGTATCGCTACGTGCTGCACCTTGAGGTGAAGGAACGCGGCCTGTCACCCGCACTGGCAGGGATGGCCGTCTGCGTGCCGAGCAGCGCGGGACCCCACGCGGTCGATGCCGAGTGGGCAGAGCACGGCGTGGGCATGACGTACCTGCGGGTGGGCGCTGGCGCCCGCGAAGATCTGCGGCGGGTCTCAATCACGCACATTGCCCAGGCGGGCGCGGACCCCGTCGCGATGCGGGAGCAGGTGCTCGCGGAACTGGACGAGAGGGCCGTGCTGCCGTTTTGCCGTGATCACATCGAGCTCATGCACTCGCCGCACGATGGCCTTGACCCCTGCGATGGCCACGGCAACCGGCTCACGGCGCTGTCGCCGGACGCGGGCATGCCATTGCCGCCCGCAACGATCGAGGTCTTGCAGGGCGAGCCGAGCTTGGGATTGGGCATGCTCCCGCACCTCAGCGGGATCAAGAACGTGTGTCTGGCCGGGCGGCTGACGCTGCCGGGCCTGGGGATGGAGGGCGAGTTTGCGGCCGGGACGATGGCCGCCGGACTCGTCGCACCGTCCACCAAATCGCCGTTTTCGCGCTCAGGCCTGCTCAAACGGGCCTAGTCGCTCGACGTAGTTCAGGCTTCGCCGAGTGCCCGCGCGACCTTGCTCAGCAATTCCTCAAGTTGGAACGGCTTGGTCACGTAGTACTTCGCGCCGAGATTGATGCCCGCGATCATCGTCTGGGGGTCGTTCTTCGCGGTCAGGAAAATGACCGGAATCGGCTTGGTCAGAGCATTGCCCTTGATCGCTTTGACGAAGCTCATCCCGTCCAGTCGCGGCATCATGATGTCGACAATCATGAGGTCGGGCTTGCTCGACTCGAGCGTCGTTAGACCCTCAAGACCATCGGCGACCAATCGCACGCGATAGTCCCTGGAGGTCAGAGCTTTTTCGAGCAACGACCGCACAGAGGCGTCATCCTCGATCACCAAAATCGACTTTCCGGACAATGGGGGCCGTCCTTCGCGTTGGAGTCGAGCCTGGCGCCCGACACGTCAAGAGTCGCACATTCTTACGGCACGCGTCGCGGGCCGAGACCCGAAGCACGCCAAACCGCAGCCTGGCGGCAACCACGAGGTGACCCTATCCGGGCCACCACCGTCGTGTCCCGCGCTAGCCGAGCAGATCGCCGATGCCCCCTGGCAGCTTGTCCTTGAGGCCCGAGAGCGCGTCCGAGCCCAACAGTTCGGGCAACTTGTCGGCGTTCTCCTTGAGAAACTCTATGACCTGGTTGGCCTGCTCTTCGCTGATCCCGACCTTGGCCGCCATGCTCGCTACGAATTCTTCGATCATCGTCCTGCAATACACCACGACTGAGCGGTTGCGGAACCCAGCCGGGCACCCCCACACCGCGCACGGCATCTACTGGGCGGCATCGGCGGCTTGCGTCGGGGCTGAGTCCGCGTCTGCGTTCGCGCCGCCCGCGGACCATGCCTGCCAGGGCACGTCCATGGACGAAAGGCGGGTCGTGCCGCCGTTGCGCCACTGCCGCAACTCAACCGAGACCAAGCGCCCCGACGCGCGATCGCGCCGAACGAGCAGGTGTGAGCCGTCGAGCCAACTTCCGCTGTTGGCGTACACGACGTTGCCGAGGCGACGTAGCTCTCCGTGATGGCTGTGGCCCATGAGGACCAACGGAACCCCGGTCACCTCCCCGACGCCCGCGGCCACTTCCAACATGTCACCTGCGACGTCTCGTCGCTTTCGGCCGCGGCGGAGCCGGAAAACAACGCCCACCGTCACCGCGACGCCCACCGCCAGGCCCAGTGTGCGGGGCAACGAAAACCAGCCCGCAACCCACCAACCGATCACCGGTGGCAGCAGCACCGAAAGCATGTAGTCCACCGCCGTGACCGACAGCAGGCCCGACATTCTCGTCGCGCTCGGGGGCGGCGCCATGGCTTCGAGCGCCGTCAACGTGCTCATCTGCAGGCCCGCGTTGGTGGCGACCCGAGCGAGCAACGTGTCGTGCTCAGCGCGCCCCTTTTTGTCCACGCGCCCCGAGCCCGCCCACAGCGCCAAGATCCGTCCCGCGGTGCGCATGTACAGCAGCATCACGCGCAACACGAACCGCCACCCGCGGGCCAACGCCCAGCGCACATAGTCCATCCCGGAGAACTTGTCCGGTGCGTCGTAGTCGATCTCGGGCATCCAGTTGGAAAGGTTGCGCGTGGCGACCTCCGCGACCGTCTGTACAAGATGGTCGCCGCGGGTGGGAGCCATGCGGGCCGGCGTCGCGCAAGTGGGGTCAAACGTGTGCCCGTGCTCGATCCACGCCCCGCCCTCCTCGCGCAGAAACCAACGCACGAATCGGATCCGTCCGCCCGGCAACTCATCGAGGCGCACGTGCCCGGTCCTAGTGATGCTGGCATCCCAGGCGTCTTCGTCGCTGCACAGGGCCCCTTCGAGCCGCTCGATGATGGCCGCCCGCACATCGGCGTACAGCAACTCGGCGTCATGGTTGCCCGTGACAAACACGATCGAGCCGCGCTGGCCGAGGAATCGCACCAACGCGTCCTCGACCTGGGGGTGTGCGTCCATCACGGCATGAAGGCGCGCGACCGCGAGCGCCTCGGGCGGCAGATCTTCTTGCCCGGGCAGTTCAACATTCCAAAAGTCGATGAAGTCGCCGTTAATGATCAACTGCAGGCGGCCCTGCTGCAGATAGTGGTCGATGAAGCGCGGGAAGCTGTCTTCGATCTTGGACGCCAAATGCACGAACTCGCCGCGCATGCGCGGTTTGAGATGCGAGCCCAGATGAAGGTCGCTGATCAACAAGAGATCATGCACGGGACGGCTGCAGCATAGCGCGCAGACAGCCGGTCGGCGGTGGCCTAGTGTGGTATGAGAAGCGCCGCCGAGCCGATCGACCATTTTCAGTCGTCGGTCCGCAAGGTCCGCGGGAGAGCCAATGGGCAAGCAAATCGCGTTCGCCATCGTCTTTTTCGCCCTTCAAGGGCTGTTCGCACGCAACATTTGGCGCTTTGTGCGCGTGGCCATGCTTGGGCGCGAGAGTGGGTTGCAGGAATCGTGGGGCGAGCGCGTCGCGAGCCTGATGAAGTTCTTCTTCGGCCAACGAAAGGTCATGGAGGAGAAGTCCTCGCTGCATCACCTGGCGATCTACTGGGGGTTCCTGGTCCTCGGTCTCGCGACCACCGAGATGTTCATCAGCGGCCTGCTCGGGCACTGGTTCACGTTCGGCACGATCTTCGGCGAGACGATCTACGGGTTCATTCGCTTGGCGGTCGACATCATGAACGCCGTGGTTTTCGTCGCGCTGTCGTGGGCGATGTATCGGCGGGTCATCGTCAGACCCAAGTTTGTGCCGCTGAACCTCGACGCGATGCTGATCCTGGGCGGGATCATGACGCTCGTGCTGACCCACTACGGTCATCATGCGTGGCACATGGCGGCCTCGGGCGCCGTCGACCGATGATGCCCATTGCAGCGACAGTGGGTCGCGTGCTCGGGGTGTTCTCCGTCGAGGGCGGACGTGTCGTCTCGGCGGTCAGTGCACAGTGGGCCCAGATCGGCTCCGAAGTGCATTGGTGGGGCCACATGCTGGTCATTCTGTCGTTCCAGAACTACCTGCCATTCTCCAAACACATCCACGTGCTTGGCTCGGGACCCAACATCCTGCTGCGCGACAAGGGCCAGCGCATGGTCATGCCCAAGCTCGAGTTGTTCGCGCCGGATGTTGACGACGAGCCTGGCGACCCGCTGCCCGAGAACTGGGGCGTGGGCAAGATCGAGGACTTCACCTGGAAGAGCCTGATCGACAACTACGCGTGCACGGAGTGCGCTCGCTGCACGACCTACTGCCCTGCATTCGCGACGCAAAAACCGCTGTCGCCCATGCATCTCATCCACGATCTCAAGGACGAGATGAAAGACCGCGGCACGAAGGTCGTCGCTATCGCCAATCTCACCAAGAAGATCGGCGCACGGCCTGAGATCCCGACCCCGGGCATCGACCTGACCGATCTGCAGGCCGAGACCAAGGCTGAGGAAGAGCGCTTGGCTCGCGAGAAACAATGGGAAGCGGCCGCGGGCAAGCCGGAAAACAAGGCGGCCGTCGATGCCGTCGAGGCGATCCGCAAGGACCTCGCCGCCATGGAGCCGCTTGTTGGCGGGCGGATCAAGGACGAGACCCTGTGGGCGTGCACGACCTGCGGCGCGTGTCAGGAAGTCTGCCCGGTGTTCATCGACCATCCGCTCAAGATCTTGCAGATGCGGTCGCACATCGTGCTCAACGATGAGACGGGACGTGTGCCCAGCGAGTTGGTGACGGCATTCTCCAACATCGAGAACTCTGGCAACCCCTGGGGGCTGTCCTCGTCGCGGATGGATTGGGCCGAAGGGCTCGACATCCCGACCCTGAAGGACAATCCCGGTGCGGAATACGTCCTGTTTGTTGGCTGCGCGGGCGCATACAGCGACGTGTCCAAGAAGCCAGCACGGGCGCTGGTTCGTTGTCTTCAGGCGGCCGGAGTCAGCTTCGCGGTGCTCGGCGAAGAGGAGCAGTGCACGGGCGACACGCTACGTCGCGGCGGCAATGAGATGGCGTTTCAGGAACTCGCCAAGGCGAACGTCGAGGCGTGGAACGAGGCGGGCGTCAAGAAGATCATCGCGTCGTGTCCGCACTGCTACCACACCATCGCGAACGAATATCCGCAGTTTGGTGGGGAGTACGAGGTCATCCACCACTCCAAACTCATCGCGCACCTCATCGACAGCGGCGAGCTCAAAGTCGATGCGCCCACGCGACGCAAGATGACCTACCACGACTCTTGTTACCTCGGACGCTGGAACGGCGTGTACGAGGAGCCGCGTTTGGCGATCGCTGCGGCCAACCGTCAGGGGTCGTACGTCGAGTTGCCTCGCAACCGCAGCCACGGTTTCTGCTGCGGTGCAGGTGGCGCGCGCATGTGGATGGAAGAAGAAAAAGAGAAGCGCGTGAACATCAACCGCGCCGAAGAGATCGTCAACGCAGGCGTCGATACGGTGGCCGTTGGGTGTCCGTTCTGCAAGACGATGGTGTCGGACGGCATCAAGCACTTCAACAAGGACGAAGAGATCGAGGTGCTCGACATCGCCGAGGTGGTGGCCAACGCGCTGCAACCGATCGCAGCCACCAGCAGTAGCAAGGACGCTGCGGCGTCCGAGGAGACGACGGATGCCACCCCGTAGTGGAGAACAGCCCGGCGAGGAGGCGGTGGCACCGCCCGGTCCCGTCGCGTTGGCGATCCACGACAAACTCGTGGACGCGTTGACGCCGATCGCCCTGCAAGTGCTCGATGAGAGTCACGGCCACAGCGGCAACCGCAAAGAGTCACACTTCAAGGTCGTGGTCGTGACGGCAGCCTTCGAGGGCGTCTCGCTCGTCAAGCGTCACCGCCACGTCAACACGCTGCTCGCCCAGGAGTTGGCCGGCGGCGTTCATGCGCTGTCGATCTTCGCCTACACCGCGCAGCAGTGGGAAAAACGCGGCGGCGAAGTGCCCGCCTCGCCGCCATGTCGCGGCGGCGGGTAAGCGCTGATCCGACCCGCGGCGCTCGGCGCCCGCTCTAAGTTCGCGGGCGGCCGTGCGCCAGGGTCTTTCGACCGCTGGGAAAATGCACGGTCATCTTGCCGGGCACGGGAGTCGCTTCAACGACACCGTGGCCAAACTTCGGATGGTCGACGCGGTCTCCGGGCGTGTAGGTCTCGCTCATCGCGTAGCTGCGAACGGGTCGCGACAGGTCCGCTTCGATCACGGGCGTGCCCACGCTTTGCGTGGTGGAACTCGAGCGCTTCTTGGCCCCGACCGTGCGCCGCACGACCGCCGCCCCGTCTACACGCGTTTCGCCTTCGGGCACCTTGTAGCGGTGGTAGGCCATGCACACCTTGCACTGGACCTTGGTGATCTTGCCGCTGACCATCGAGACGATCACGTGCCACTCGTCTTTGCACTTGCTGCATACGGCAAACACATCCTTACCAACCGCCACGTTCGTCATCGGCGCGGATGGTAGCGCTTGCACAGCCGGCCGTCCCCCCTCACCGACTCCCCTGATCGACTCCGTTACATCGTTACTTCAGCAGTTCGTCCAACTGCCCCGCGTTGGAGCGAACCTGCGCCTTGCCAGCGCGGCTCGACGGCGCGGGTGCTTCATTGAACGTCCGCTCCGCCTCCTCGAGCGACTTCAGTTGGTTCTCGAAGTCTCCGCCCAGGTCCTTCTTCAACTTCCCCTTGGACTTCTTGCTCACGCTCGCTTTGCGGCGACGGATCCGGCCTCGGTTGGCACCGAGTTCCCGCTGAGCCCCGACCGCGTCGCCGCGGGAAAACAACTCGTTGGCGCGGGTGAGCGAGGCGGCGGTCTCCGAGCGCGCCAGTCTCGCTTCGACGATGGGATCGAGCTCGGTCTGCGCCAGGGCTAGGGTCGTCAGCTGCGCGACCAGTTGCCCCTGACAGTCGCCACGAGTGTCTTTGGCCAGATCATCGTAGCGTGTGCGGACGTCCGCGATGTCGCGATCGCCCTGAGTGCCACCGGGCACACGCACCCGAACCAGCAAGGTCTTGGTCTCGCCAGCGGCAAACGAGCCAAAAGGCACGATGAGACGGTTGCCGTCGCGGCTAAAACTACGACCCAAAACCTCGAGCACCGTCACGCCCGGTGCCAGGTCGACTTCGACCTGGGCATCGTTGACCACCGTATTGACCAGGCTCGACAGCTCTTCGTCGAAGATCCGTGGCAGCGAGGCTGCGTTTTCAACAAAGTAGTGGCGGCCGGTCGATGCTTGCGCCACGGCAAACATGACGCGTTCGTTGTAGTCGACGTCCACCCCGATCGTACTGATCGAGATCCCCGAGGCGCGCGCGCTTTCTGCGATACGCCGAAACCCGTCAACATCGCGGACCCCGAAGTTAGCCTCGCCGTCCGAGAGCAGCAGCATGCGGTTGACCGCGCCGCTGCGACGGGCCATGGCCGTAACGCCGGCCTCAAGCCCGCAAGAGATACACGTATGACCCCGAGCCTCGACCCCGCGCAGCGAGAACAACACATCGCCGCGGGTTCGCTCGTCGATGGTCGTCGCCGGTACCAGCACCTGCGTGGATGCGTTGTAGGTCACCACAGAGACCGAGTCGCCCACGCGCAGACGTCGGACCATACCGCGCGCGGCCTCGAGGGCGTTGGCCATGCG
>JAESSZ010000501.1 GCA_016763875.1 Nannocystaceae bacterium | reverse complement strand
GCAAGGTTGTTCATCAGACGGCTCTCAAACTGGCCGCGTGGTGTTGCGGCTTGTAGTGGCATTTCAGCGGCGCCCCCATCCCGACTTCGACTAGACAGCGGTTGCAGGACACGCACTGCGCCTCGCTATCGGTGTCCGTCGCTCCGGCTGCGAGCAGTCGCGGAAGCCCGGGTTGTCGCACCAGCGGGCGGCCCAGGCTGATGTAGTCGGCCACGCCGTCCGCGAGCACGCGCTCCATCTCGCTGCGACGTCGGATCCCGCCAACCAGCATGATCGGGATGCTGCACGCGGCACGGACGTGCGTCGCGGCGTGTTCCCAGTAGTGCTCGACGAGGCGCGTCTTGGGATGGATCGCGGCACGCAATGGACGGATGAACGGCTTGAGCGCCTTGGCGAAGAGCCGTCCGTCCTTGTCGAGCATGCGACGGCTCGGCTCGACCGGCAGATCGCCACGACAGGTGTACAGGCCGAAATACGACTCCCCCGTGCCGCCGGAAACCTCAAGCGCGGCGACGCCGGCCTGGTCCAGCAGCCGGGCGTAGGCGATCCCGAGCTTGAGGTCGATCCCTCCGCGCAATGGGCCGCCGTCGTCGATGTTGAGTTTGACGAGCACCGGGTAGTCGGGACCGCAGCGTCGGTGGATCTCCGCGATGATCGCCAGCATGAAACGGGCACGGTTCTCAGTGGATCCTCCCCACGCATCCCGCCGCTTGTTCGTGCGTGGGGTCAGAAACTGATTGACCAACCAGCCGTGTGCAGCATGAACTTGCACCGCATCGATTCCGGCTTGCTGGGCGCGATACGCCGCATCGCCAAAATCAGTGATGAGACGCAAGATCTCCGGCTCATCCAGCGCGCGGCATTTGACGTTCATCGCCCAGTTGCGCCGAGCCGACGGGCCGACGGGCTTGGACTCGATGCGATCGGCGAAGCACTGACCGCCTGAGTGATTGAGCTGCACGGCAATGCGAGAGCCGTGGTGGTGCACAGCCTCGGCCAACGCACGCAGGCCCTCGATGTGGATGTCGTCAGACACGCCCAGGTCCGACAGGTTCTCCCGCCCATCGGGCTGAACGTACGCCAGGCCGGTGATCAGCAAACCCGCACCGCCACGGGCCCAGCGGCTGTACATGCGCAGCATCGCGTCCGTCACACGACCGTCGGCCGTACACACGGCCTCAGACATCGCGCTCTTTACGATGCGATTGGGCAGTTCGAGACTGCCGAGAGTCCCGGGTTCGAAGAGTTTCATGGGTATCTCCCTGCCTACGCGTTGACGGCGGCCATGATGCCGCCACAGCCTTTGACTTCTTTGCCGGGTGACCGAGCGATCTCTAGGATCTGGGGGCCCTGCAAACCGCATGGGCAGCTGCGGTGGGTCAGGCTGACGTTGTCGCCAGTGAGCAGGAAGCCGGGGTACGACGTCGCGAACGGGTCGATGACGCCCAAGATCCCGACCTGGTCCTCGCCGTGTTTGCGTACGAGCGCCTCGTCGAAAATCGCGGTCTCGAGGAACGGTGGGATGTGGTAGCGGGCGTGCGCACACTTGGGCATCACCGCGTTGATCTCCGTCATGGAGTAGCTCTCGGACAAGGCCGCGCGCGGCACTCCGAAGGTGTGCTCCAGCATCGTGAGCAGTTCCTCTTCGGGCAGTCGCTCGCCCGTAAACGACTTCCACCCTCCGCCGTACGAGATGCCGCTGCCCTTGGGGAGCTTGAGCGTGAGGCCCGACCGCCGCACCGCATCGCAGGCCTCGAGCAACAGCGCGGGGGTGCCAAACAGCATGACGCGGCGGCCGGTTCGTGCGCAGTCCGACAGCGCACGCAGCAGTCGCTCGTAGTTGGCGTTTTTGTCGCCGATGGTCGTGTCCAAGAACTCTTGGACCAGGCTCGTCTCGGCGGCGGACTTGGGCCCACGAACGATTGAGCGCACGGCCGCGGCAGAAATGTCTCGCGGGTACAGGTAGTGGCTCTTTCGGGTGAGCTTGCCGAGTTCCTGCCCGGCCAGCTGGATCCCTTGGTTGCCGCCCGAGAAGGCAAAGAAGAACCCGTCCGTCGCCCGCAGCCCGTAGCGCTGCACGAGACCCGCGAAGCGAGAAGGCTCGATACGGCCGGGCGCTAGCTTGAGCAACGCCGACTTCCACGCGGGCAGCATGCCGCGCTCCGCCAGTGCGTACGGCAGATACAAGAACGGCAGCTCGGTCAGGGCTCCCCAGGTCGCGTCGTCTCGCGGCACAAAGGAGAGGTGACCCGAGGTCCCCGAGCTAAACACCAGACGGATGCCATGCTCGGCCACCGCGGCCAACCACTCGTCGATCGTCTCAAGGCCATCCGTGCAGAAGTCGAGCTCGGCCGTCGAGATGCTCGAGACCCACGCGTTCATCCCGTCAAAGTCCCGAAGGTCGAGAAGCTCGTTGGGGTACGACTTGAAGATGTCGTCCGGGAGCAGGAGCTCGTCGAGGATGGTGTCGATGTCCGGGGTGCCGTGTACATTTGCGCGTTGGCAAGCCTTCCGATACAGCGGGATGCCCGCGTGATAGTGGGTGTGGCAGAGCTTTGCGGCACGGTGACGAAGCTTTCGGGTGTCGGTCATGTCGATGCGCGCGCCGCTGGCCCATGCCATGGCCGTGCGTTTCAAAGCATTCTGGGTGGAGATGAGCTCGTTGGGAGGTGCAAGTGCCATACGCCGTGTCCAACTTGTAGGGGGTGGTCATTCGATCGACAATGAGTAACCATCCGTTGGGCGGAAGGTCCTACTTCTATGGTTACTCATCCCGAGTTGACGGCCGCTCTGATCGACGCCGCGACGTATGAACGCGAGGACAACAAGGCCCAGTACATCTGGGACCACGTCCTCGCTGGCTTCGGGGTCCGGCTCTACCCTAGCGGGCGCAAGGTCTGGGTCGCCGCTTGGCGAACGCTGGGGCGCAAGCGCATCAAGGTCCTCGGCGCGGTCGGCAGCCCGATGGGGATCGTCGAGGCGCGGGAAATGGCGCGCGCGCGGATCTCCGGGAACGCAGCCGAGGCAGGGACAACGGTGCGCGAGTTGTGTGAGGGGTGGGCGCGCGTGCACAGCCGCAAGCGAATGGCCGGGTGGCGCGAGCACCAGTGGGTCATGTACCGCTTCATCGTGCCCGCGCTGGGGGATTGTCGCCTCGACGAGGTGACGTTGCGTCGGCTCCTGGAACAAGCGGTGAGCACCCCCGCCGACAAGCGAGTTGTCGCCGATACGTGGCGTGCACTCCTGGCCTTCGCAGCGGAGGGCCAGTCGGTCGGGCCGACTGTGGTCACGCGTCTACATCGTCATGTGCTGCGCTACGCCGAGCATGACGGTGGTGCGCTGCATGGCGCAGTGCTGGCCACGCGCCAACGCATCATTGACGCGGCCACCCAGCTGCTGTCTGAGCGTCCGATGAAGGCAGTGACCGTGAGCGAGGTGGCCGACGCGGCCGGGGTCAGCGTGGGCGCGTTGTATCGCCAGTTCGCCGACAAGCCGACGTTGATGCTCGAGGTCCTGGACCGCTTCTTCGGGTTTGTGCTCCTGCGGTTCCAATCGCTAGGCCACGGGGTCGCGGAAGACGATGCGTTGGCCCAGGTCTCGATGCTCTACCAACGCCTGGAGTTCCTGCTCGCCCATCATTTGGAACATCCAGGCATCTTCTTGACCTGGTACCGACACGGTTACGGCATTCGTCCCCAGATCGACGCCCGGATCGACCAGTTCAAGCGCGACTTGGAGGAGATCATGAGCGCGGGTCTCAGCGCATCGGGAACCGTGACGATCCCCGACCCGATGATGGTCGCAAGCTTGCTGCTCGGCATGGGCCTGCAGTTGCTCGAACGCGTGATCTTGGACAAGCGCATCGATCCCCAGCGCGGGATCGAGGTCACGTTGCAGATGGTACTCGGCGGGTTGTCGGCCTACGCCGAGGGGGCACCCGCACTGCCGCTGGCGTTGCTCCGCGGTCGATAAGACAAACGAACGGGGCTCAACAGCGTGCGCCGCAGCCCCAGCCGCTTTGTTGCTTTGGCGGGTTGGCCAGCGCGGGGCCAGCCGCAGCCCGCAACGACTGCAAGTCCAAGCCAGCCGACCGCGTGCAAGCTCCACCGGTGCACTCCCACAGTTTACGCGCCGCGGCCCGTGACAACAACTCCGGGTTACACTGAGAGACCGAGTTGCGAGAGACCCGGCCGCGATGCTCGGCTTCGGTCCCGCGTCCTACCCTCGAAGAATGCTCGCCATCTTCTTTCCGCGGGCGAGTTCATCGATGAGCTTGTCGAGGAACCGGATTTTCTGCATGAGCGGGTCTGCGACCTCTTCCACCCGTACGCCACAGACCACGCCCTTGATGAGTCCGACGTTTGGGTTCAGTCGAGGTGCGTTGGCGAAGAAGGCTTCGAAGTCGGTGCCGTCGTCGATGACCCCCTGAAGCTGCTTGCCCGTGTAGCCCGTGAGCCACTCGATGATCTGGTCGACTTCTTCCTTTGTGTGCCCTTTCTTCTCCGCCTTGTTCACGTAGTGCGGATAGACGCTGCCGAAAGACATCGCGAAAATTCGAGCCAGCTTCGCCATGCCTCTCGATACCATGGTCTCCGACCGCAACCCCTGCGGTCTGCTTTTGGGCGACTTACCCTGCTGCCGTGCCGCGTCTCGTCTACACGACCCCAGTCCTTGCGTCTCTCGACCTGGTAAAATCAATAGCATTTTACGTCGACAAGCTCGGGTTTTCTGAAGTCCTCAACCACGAGGAGGAATATGGCATCGTCGCCCGGGACGGCATTGAGCTCCAT
>JAESSZ010000500.1 GCA_016763875.1 Nannocystaceae bacterium | reverse complement strand
ATACGAGGATCGGAAGAGACAAAAGGGCGCGGCGGGCGACCGCTTCTGTCGCGGAGAAAGGATCACGGCGGCATCGGAGAAACGGTGGGATCGGCATGGGTGCTGGTAGGTACGTTGCCGCTCCAGCGGATTTGATTCCTATGACCGGATCTATACCGGGAACCGGGGCCTAGTCGGGCCTTGGCCGAGACCGCCGCGCGGAACTGCCCGCTTCGCTCCACGCCGGAGCGGTGCGGGCGGAACGGGACAACTCGGGAGCGGTGACCGGTGCAGCCAGCAGAGCGATCTCTGCTACCGGTAGGTGGCGCACTCGGTCGACTCGGTCACGTCTTCTCGCGCGACAGCGGTTTCGCGCAGCGTGGTGCACAGCGCTCCACCTGGAAAGCAGAAGACCTTTGGGCCGTCCTTGAGCGACCGCGTCGCCTGGAAACACGCGGCCTGAGCGAAGCGCTCGCATCGCTCGTACTCGCTGCTCATGCCCTTGCTCTTGCGTGTTTGCAGCGCCATTCCGCATTCGACGGCGTCACGGTTACAGGCCCCGAACTGTTGTTCGCCGACCTTCCCGTCGTAGCAATACCAACCCTGACCGAGGAACTGCCCGTCGCCGGCGAGCGCGTCGCCGGCCAGTTCTCGGTCGACGCCCGCCTGCTTTTCCTCTGACTCGCGCTGGGCGTCGATCGATGCCTCGATCTTGCCGGTCTGTTCCTCGTCGAAGGCTCGCTGTTCTGTATCCGCCTGGTCGCAGTCCGGACCGCCAAGCGGATCCGCCGATGGCGAGCCGCCGATCCCGTACGCTTCGCAGATCTCTTGCGCCCGCTTGGCGGACTTGCGGGAGGACGACTCCTCTGGAGACGTGCTCGGAGAAGCAAACGCGCAGCCGAAAAACAAAGGCAAGAGCAACCCGTGGAGTCGAAGCCGAGTCATCGGGCGAGAGACTACCCATAATCTGGCGGAGGCGTCCGCTGCTGTCGGAGTTCCGGGCGGGTCCGACGACCCAATTGAGTGACACCTCGCCCTGGTTCCCGCTAACATCGCACCCGGTGTCAAAGCGCTTGAAAACTGGCAGGTCACGTACCGCAGCGGTTTTGGCGAAACTATCCACGGTGACGCCAGCCACCCGCACGACGAGTTCGGCAACGACTTGAGGTGGTTGTTCGCCGACTGAGCAAAATGAGCCTATCGCATTGCGCAGCCGGGGAGAGGTCGGCGGCGTGCCCCTTACCGCGTGCGGCGGCGACGCCAGCCCAGCGCACCGAGGCCAAGCAACAACATCATCGGTGGCGTGTGCTCCGATGTGGATCGACAGCCACAGCCCGAGTCATTGCCGCCGGTTCCACTTGCTCCGCCTCCGGTCGCACTCGTTCCGCCTCCGGTCGCGGCGTCGTCGCTGCCGTCGAGACCATCGCCAGGGGTCGCTGCAGTCGTGTCATCGACCCCATCGCTGCCGCCGCCGTCGGCTTCGTCTCCGCCGCTACTGCTGCCGTCGTCCTCGGGCACGCTCGGTTGCACGTTCAGGACGTGCAGCGCACTCCAGTCTTCGCCGTCGAGCGTTCGTGCTAGGAGCAGCGCGGGAGAGACGAGTTCAACCTCGAGCTCGCTGCCGCCGTCGATGCCTTGCGCTGCACCCCCCACGGCCCGCGGATCCGATCCGTCGACCGTGTAGACAATCTGCCCGGCGTCCCCATCTCGCTGTAGGCGCGTGACGACCGACTGCCCCATTTCCAGCTCCATCGCCGTGACCTCGAGCAGCGTTTGACCATCGAAGAACAGCGGCGGGTCCACCGGTGGGTAGTAGCCTTCGTCGCGCAGCGCTGCGATGAAGGTCGCCGCCGCGCCGTCCATGTACGCGTCTTGAAAGTCGACTTCGTCCTGCCAATCCTCGTCACGGGTCCGCGTTGGCCCGCCGATAACCGCATCGCCCCAGCGCGCAGACTCGGCGACAACGGGGACGCGCAAATGCTCGGCAAGCACTTGCCAGCGTTCCCGAGCATGGTCATCCCGGAGCGCGCCGTCGTTGTAAAGCGCCCGGTAGCTGCGGTCGGCGAATGCGACCAAAAACTCGGGGCTGTCCTTCGCCGAGTTGAAGATCCGCGCCGAGGTCGGGCCGGAGTCCTTACCCATGTTGGCGCCGAAATCGGGGTGCACTTGCGGCTCGTCCGGAGACCCTGCGCCCACACCAAAGGACCACTCGCCATCCCACGTGAAGTACATAAACGGAGTGGGCGGTGTATTGCGATTGCCGCCCCACCAGTTGTTACTCGGCCAGTCGCGAACCCCTGCGTACCAGTGCACGAGCAGGTAGTCGGAGAGGATATCGACGTCGAGGTAGTCGGTGAGTTCCTCGTAGTTGGCCAGCTGCGCCATGTCGAGGTCTTTGAGGGGGCCAGACAGATAGTCCCACCGTGTGGGGTCACCCGCCTTGGGACCCCCGTGGCTTATCGCGAACCAGTCCTCCTCCTCGCCACCGACCGATGCGCTTGTGAACCGTGCATCGAGCCGCTCCACCGGATTGTAGATCCCGAAGTAGACCCCATTGAGGTACAGATGCACGAAGGTCCCGTGCGAGCCGATCCCCGACAACTCGATCGTCGTGTCGCGCAGCCATTGGTCGGTGGTGTACGTGGTGCGGTCAGCGTTCCAGTTGCGAGCCCAGCTACGGTTGTTTCCGCCGCGCAGGATCAGACGGTCAAAGCGGTCTGTCGCACTCGCGCCATTGAGCGGGCCCCGCTGCAATAGATCGGTACTCCACTTCGGATCCTCGTACTCCGACTTGAACGATAGCCGCAGCGAGTTCTTGACCCGATCGTGGCTGTGTCGCTCGATGCCCCCCGTGGTGTCCTCGCTATCGCCGTTGGGAAAGATGACCTCGATGGAAACCATGATCTCGGCGTCACCGCGGTACGCGGACCAAAACTCCTCCTGCTCGGCGGAGATCGACATCGTTGGGATTTCGGTCAGCGCCTCAATAATCTCTTGGGCGTAGACCGGATCCGAGACGATCGCGGGGTCCATCTCGTAGTCGTGGTGGGCTGGGCCCCCGTTGCCCTCGTAGTCGTAGGTTTGCCACCCGGGAATCTCCTCTGGCTGGGTCACGACGTCGGGCAGGAAGACATAGGTGTGCGCGGCGATCTTGCTCGGGGTGTCCCCCGCGAGGGTGGCGGAGGCTCGAAGCACGACCGCAGGGGCCATCGACATGCTGGGATCGATGGTCACTTCCGTCCCCGTTGGCCCACTCATTGCCGTCCCCGACGTCCGCGGATTGCTGCCGTCGAGCGTGTAGCGGATCGTCGCGCCTGGGGTTGTGCAGGTGAGCTCTACGTCGAATGCCGCCGTATCATCGAACAGGCCGCGTTCGACGCTGACGGTCACAGGCTCGACCGCCAGTGCAGGAATCGGCACCAACACGAGCGCCGCCGTCAATCCGATCTTGCGCATGGGTCACGATACCACCACGGGCCTGCGGGCTCTTCCCGTCGAGTACGCGACCAGCTCGACGATGGCGGCAGGATGTAGGCGCAGCCGCATTAGCACCAGCGGCGAGCCCACGGTTGCTTCGCAGCTACCAGGTGAGCCCGAGGCACACGCGGGGCTGCGGTCCGAAGCACACGCCGTCTTCGCAGGCGCCGTCGGTGCACTGTTTGTCCTGGACGCACGCGGCACCCTCGGGAAGCCTCTCGGCGCACAGCCCGACGTCGCACCGCAGAGTCTCGGCACACAGCCTAACCGCGCGTCGGCTTAGGCCGACTTGGGGCCCGAATCGGCTTACCGCGACCCGGGCTCCTACTCTTTCCCCCGCTGCGCCCGGCCGCACGATTCGGCGGGCGTGCACCTCGGTTGGCCGAGGCGGCACGCGCCGGAGGCAGTGGTTTCACTCGGGGCCCCTGTACCGTGATCTCATAGCGAGCATCGTCGCGGCGTACCACGACCGATGTTGGTGCCTGTTTGGCGTTCAGACTCAGCAACTTACTCGCGACTTTCCCGAGGTCACCATTGCCCAACGACGCCATCGTCTTTGTATCGACAGCGAACGTCGCGGCCGCAAGGTCTTTGACAGTATCGGCCCCCGCGGGCGCCTTTTTGATCTGCTCGAGCCAGGTTCCGAGGACCTTCTCGGCCGAGCCACCGATCGTCACCATGCCGCCGCCCGCACGCTTCGAAAACGCCATCGCGATCCGTAGCTCGCCGCGATCGTCGAGCAGGTCCCAGTACTCTTTGGGCACCACTTTCTTGGCGCTTTGAATCGCAACGACCGCGATGTTGTGCCCCGCAGCCGTCATCTTCGATTTCGCGAATCGAACCTTCGGGATATTGACGCCAAACTGCCGCGCCATGGAGATGTTGTCGCGAATGCCCTCGATCAAACGATGTGTCGAGGCGCCCATCTTCCCCGCGTCCGCAGAGCCGAACGCGAGCAGCAAGTGACGACTGGGCCCAACGCCAACCAACACGCGTCCGTCCCAGCTGCGCAGCACACTGCCCGCACGCCGATGCAGGTTCTCCAGGTTGCCGCGGATGAGGAAGTTCTGCTTGCTGATCGTGCGCTTGGCACTGGACAGCTGCTTCTTCACCCAGCCGGCGTGACCCTTGTATTTGGTGCTTACGCCGAGCGCTATCTGCTTGCTGCTCAGCATGCCCGTGAGCGCGCCCTCGGTGATCTTCTCTAGCCCAGGAACGTTTGAGGTGTCGGTGTCCTCGATGCTCAGCGTGAAGTCGTGGGGGCCCGCGCCTTTGATCTCGAGACGTGAAAACGGTGCTTGCCCGGTGAATCGCTTCGCTTGCTCGGCACTGATCGCGACGAACAGGCCGTTTTTCCCGTACTCGTGCGGCAGGGTGCGCGCGGTGGCAATGCCCCGAAGGTCATCGGCGAGCGCGATGTACCCGTTCTTGTTGTCGAACCACGCGAGCTTGGCTCCGGGACCCGTGCGCTTGAGCTTGACCGCCCCGAACTTCCCTTCGGGCGGCAAGTTCGCCAGCAACGACGTGAGTTCGACCTTTTTCCCCGCGGAGATGGGGAGCCACAGAATCTCCTGTCCGTCCACGCTGGCTGCGGCCCACGCTCGCTTGGTGTCGATGAAGACCGCCACGCGTTTGTCGAAATCAGAAGGCGTATCGGCGAGCGCTTTTTGAATGAGCGCGCGGTACGACGGCAAGACCCCTGGGGCGTAGGCCGCAGATGCGGCGATCGCTTCCGCGGGTGCGGCGAGGTAGATCGCGAGTTCCGGTTTCGCGGGCAGGCGGTAGGGCTTGGGCATGCCCGGCGTGCGGCGCGGCTTGGCTGGTGCGACGGTCTTGGTCGTCTTGCTGTCGCCCGTTTGTTTGCATCCAGGAGTAAGCACCAGCCCCATGGCAAGCGAGGCGGCGAAGAGGATTCGGGAAAAGGCGCGCATGAGAGGATCTGGGGTGACTGCAGGGTTCGACCCCGCGCAGCCCCTGCGGATTCACGCCAAGCGTGCGCGCGGCCACCCTCCGGCGGCAAGCGCTGCACATCACGTGCCGCCCGCGTGATCGACGCACTGGCTATGTGTACGGGATAACGGCGCAACGGAAGCCAATAGCGGGGTGTCGCTGCTCCCCAGGGCGGCCGTGACGGGCTGCTGCGCGGGATGCGGCCGCGTCTGCATTGAATCCCCCGCCTTTCACGACCCAGCCGCTGGGCATGAATCGTGTGCGCGTCCACTCAAACACGTTGCCGGCCATGTCGAGCACGCCGTACGGGCTCGCCGTCGCATCCCGTGACCCTGCGGCGACCGAGCGCCCGATCCCCGCCTCAGCACTGTTCACCAAGCCAGGTACGAAATGATTGCCCCAGGGAAAGACTCGCCCATCGGAGCCACGCGCGGCCTTCTCCCACTGCGCCTCGGTCGGTAGCGAGCCGTGCCCGTTGCGGTTGTGCCCCCACCACTTGCAGTACTCGCCAGCCTCCTCGCGCGTCACCAACACCGTGGGATGGCGCGCGTGTTCAGGTTTTGGCGCGCCGTGGGCCCACAGCGTTCGCTCGACCTCGGCGTAGTCGTAGCCGGTCTCCATCTGAGCCCAGACATGGGGGTCAACGTAGGGTTCGGGGGATCCCGTGTTGAACACGTAGATCTGGTATTCGGCCTGCGTCACCGGCCGCGTCATGATCGCAAACGTCGCGACCTCGACCGTGTGCGGGGCGAGTTCGGCTTCGAGCGCTCGCACGGAATGCCGCCCGTACGTGCCCGCACGCACCGACAACTCGGTCGCGTTGGCCCGCTCAACGCCGCTGGACCCCATGACGAATCCACCCGCTGGGATAGTCACGGTCGCACCGTCGTCGACAAGTTTGGCGTGTCCACAACTGGCGAGTCCCAGGGTGAGCGTCACGGCCCATCTGAGTCCATCCTGCGCTATGGTCCTGGCCGCGTTCACTTCGGTTTCGTTCGTTCCCACCTCTTGTGCCAACCTTGTGTCTCATCGGTCGATAGACCGGCCAAGTTGAGAGATGCCCACCGCATTCGTCTGCATCGCGCTCGCTTTCGGCCTCGTGTACGTCCCGTTGTTGGCTCGTGCGGTGTGGCCTGCGTCGTCCTGGGCCAAGCGGGCGCGCGAAGCGTATGCCGCGGCCGCGGTGGCCTTCCCCGGCTTCGCAGCTGCGGTCTTCGTCGCGCACATTGCCGGAGCTGACGAGCGGCGCATGACCGTGCTGGCGGTCGCCTATGTGGTGACCCGCGCGTTGCATCTCCCCGCGGCACTCCTGGATCTTGGGCTTATCCGTCGTGCACTTTGGGCCATCGCACTGCTGCTTATCTTCGGGCTGTTCGCGCTGCCTACGCTCACGTCGTAGCCCAAGAGGCTGCTACGCGGCGCTGATAGGTCGTGGCGTGATTCGGCGCAGAAACAACGAGACGCCGCCCCACAGTACCAGCACCGAAAATGCACCGCAGGCGAGTCCCCAGGCCCAGTACGGCCCTCCCAGCGCAAGCGCCATGTTTGCGACATCCGAAGGCAGGACACCCGCGCCAGTCTCCGCGGACTCCTTGAACAAGTAGTCGCCACGCGAAAAAACACTCAGCGCTAACTGCACCGACAAGAAATCGGCGGCGATCTGCCGGACTCCTTCGCTACCTCGGACCGCGACAAACCCGAGCGTGAGCACGACAAGGCTCGTGAACACGATGCCAAACGGATTGCGGACAAACATCGCAAGGGCGACGCCCAAACCCACCGCGAGCACCATGAGGAATCCCCGTGCGCCGCGTTCCCGCCCCGAAGCGAGGAAACCAATCGCGGCGAGAATCGCGGGCCCAACCAGACCGCCCGCAGCAACGAGCGCTCGCCCAACGTCGCCTGCACCGGATGCCGAGTGCGCTACCCCGGACGCGTTTGCGTAGATGCTCAACTCGTCGAATCGCCCGCCGGTAGCCAGCGCGGTGAGACCGTGACCGAGTTCGTGCACCAGCGTTGAGAACAACGTCAGCGGATAGGCGACCCAAAACCCAAAGGGTATGAGGTACAGCGCCGCGGTAAGTCCGATGCTGATGAGCAGGACGCGACTTGCACGGCGCCGTGCTTGGTTGTCGTCGTGCCAGCTGCGTAGGTCTTTGCCCATCGTTCGCTCTCCCGCCGCGACAAGTTGCGCTACGGCGCCAGAGTGGGCCCGCGGTTGTCGAATACGACCGTCAACCGCTCGTCCTCGAAAATCGACATCGGGGTCACGACCTCGGTTTGCAGCGACAACTGGCTTTCGTGTTTGTCGCGAACGCTCCGAACGTTCTGCTTGGTCACGCCGAGGGACGCCAGAGTCTTTCTCTCACCGAGCGTTATCTGCGGACCCAGGTCAAACGCCTTGTGGATGTACTCCGAGGCGTACAGCGTCGTGTCTTCCCAGTCGAAGCCGTAGTCGTACTCCAGTCCCCGTGAGCTGAACGAGAACCGCTTCAGGGGAAGCATCTTTTCTTTGGTCAGCAATGTCTCGCTGTGGGCGAGCCGCTTGACGACGACTCGACTTGCCTTCGATTCGCGGATCCACCGGTCGTACGGGAGCTGATCGAGCTTCTTTGCCGCCGAGATCACCTGCGGTCCGTCGCTGGTCACGAACACGAGGCCGACATGATTGAACTCGCCGGGCATCACGGTCCCGAGTGCGGTCGCGTAGTCGGTCGCGGACTGCACGAACACGAGGTCCCCCGTCTTCAGCGCGGTCGCTTCTGGCCGCCGAGACTCGAATCGCTGGCGGCCACTGCTGGGCAGACGTGCCGCTTTGGCGAAGTCTGCGGGCTGTACGACTGCGGGCTGTACGACCGCGGGCTGT
>JAESSZ010000499.1 GCA_016763875.1 Nannocystaceae bacterium | reverse complement strand
GGCCGTCATCAAGATCTCGTGGGCTGGTGTGCCGGGTAGCGGGTCGCGAATGAACGGGGTGTACCCGCTGGGTTCCACCCGGTCCCACAGCATCTGCGTGGTGGCCAGTACGTACTGTTGGTCGCGGGCGTCGGGCCAACGGTTGGCCAGAAACTCGAAGAACAGATCGAAGTCCACGCTGCGCGAGAGCAAGAGGTTGTAGGGCTGACCCATGACGTCCAGGACACCGCGGGTGACTTCCGTCGATGTCGCCATGTACACGCCTCCGAGGATCCCGCCCTGGCTGATGCCGTAGTAGTAGCGCTGCTCGGGGTCGAGCAGCCCTGCGAACTGTGGGTCGGCGCTGAGCGCAACGCGGACCACTCGCATGGCCAGCAGATGATGAAGGGCACCTTGGTGCAGCCTATCCATCATGGACGCAAAACCGGTGGGGCTGCCGCTGGCGATCGTGCCGATCACCGCCCCGGCATCTCCGTCCGACATGCCCATCCAGTTCACCCCAAAGACCGCGTAGTTGTACTGAGCCGCGAACTCGGTGAAGTGGCTGCTCTCGATCTGAGACTGGTCGCCGAACAATCCGTGGCCATGCTGCAGCAGCGCCGCGGGGGTTGTTTGCGCGGCGACCGGGACGAAGATCGAAAACGGCACCGTGATCTCGCCACGTGCGACTGGCAAGCCGTCGTCGTCCAGCATGAGACGGCCGGCCAACGGTTGCGGCGAGGACAGGTACATCGGAGCCTGAAACGTGCCGCGCACCAGGAAGAGGATCTCCTTGCCACCGAAGTCCGGGTCGACTTCGTCAATGGTGTAGCTCGGCGCGCCTTCACCCAGCTCGGCGAACGTCTCATCGCGCATGTGCACCAACTGACGGGTGATCGCGTTGTCGCTGGCGGTGGTGAAGTCCCACGCGATCTGGAGATCGCCGCGCTCGATCCCCGCGTCTTGCAGTCGCGCAAAGATGTCGATGTACAGTGCACGACGGGCTGCGACGGAAGGCTCCTCGGTGAGTTCGGTGTCCTCGCGCAGGGCGGCAAACGCGGGCGATGCGGCAATCGCCTGGCCTTCGGCGTCGACGATGCCGCGCACAGCCACGATGTATCGTGTGCCACCAGCGAGGCGCGCGGCGGGGCGAATCAACAGTGAACGCTCGGTGGCCTCGTCGGTCGTGAAGTCGAGCTCGGTGAAATGCGGGACTCGCTCCCCAGTTTCGGCGTTCAACACGACCGTGGTCGAGGTTTCGCCCAGCGAGTCGTCGAGGGCGTCGAATCCGACGAGACCCGTGCCCACCGCGCCCGGAAGGTGGACCAGGAATGCGCCGCTGGGCGAGAAACCATCGAGCCCCCGCCACAACTCGTGGCTCGCATTGGTGAATGCTTCAAGGGGCACCTCGACACGCCGGCCGGTCTCGGTGGTGGGATCGGCCACGCTGTAGACGTTGCTCGGGAACGGGTAGGCGCAATAGCTCGGGGCAAGAGGATCACAAGCGAGCGTCGGCCAACTCAAGGGGGCCGCAGGTTCGTCCCCGGTCTCGGTGCTATCGGTATCGGCATCGGGGGTCGCGGCGGTACTGCCACCGCTGCTCGTTGTTGCGGGGGCGCCCGGGGGCAATGCTCCTTCGGACCCGGCCGCACTCGGCAGGTCGTCGCCACACGCGGGAAGGAGACCAGCGCACATGAGCACGAAAGCACGAAGTGTCGCATCCAGGTCCTTGTCTCAGGCGCTCCGGGTCTCCGCAAACGCGACGACGCGTGTACTCGCACGTCCTACCTCCGTGTTGTCCCTGGGTCAGCTGTGTTGATGTGTCTGTCGATGTGTCTGCCGATACGCAGTGAGATCTCATCGGGGAAGCGGGGCTGAGGTGGGAGGTTTGTCGCCATGGCTTGTGAGCGGTGTTCCGTGGCACCCTAAGGGCCAGTGGGCGAAAACAACCGCACGCTCTGGCACGTTGGACCAGCCCCGGCGCCGAACCCCGAAGGTGCGCGCGGTCGCGTTGTGCAGCACCAACGCGCGCAACCGTCGGCGCCGCTCATTGTCCCGATCGAACCCGAGTTCGGCGACCGGTTCGAGAACGGGTCGGTGGTCCCAGGGACGCGGTACCGCGTGCGCGAACTGATCGGCGACGGCGGAATGGGCCAGGTCTATGCCGCCGAGCACATGGACCTTGAGCGAACCGTCGCGATGAAGGTGCTGCTTCCCGCGTTGTGTCGCGCTCCGGAGGCGCTGGCCATGTTCAGGCGCGAGGCTCGGACGGCGAGCAAACTCGGCGCCGAACAGATCGTCGAAGTCTACGATTTCGCGGAGCTTCCCGACGGTCGCCTCATGTTCGCGATGGAGTTGCTGGACGGGCCGACGCTGGCGGATCTGCTTGAGGAGGGTCCATTGTCCGCGCCGCGTGTCACGGCGATCCTTCGCCAGGTCTGCAAGGGATTGGCCGCCGCGCACAAGGCGGGTGTCGTTCACCGCGACATCAAGCCCGAGAACATCGTATTGGTGAAGAACCGCGAGGGTCGGCCCGACACCGTCAAGATCCTCGACTTCGGGATCTCAACGATCCTCGACGACAAGCAGTCCGACAGCGCGGTCTCGGCGGGAACGCCCTACTACCTGGCGCCGGAGTTCATCGCAGGTCACGAGTTCGATGGTCGCATGGACCAGTACGCGCTGGGCTGCACGGCCTACGAGCTGCTGTCTGGCAAACCACCGTTCCTGGCGGGCGAGGGAGAAGGGGTCGCGGAGATCCTCAGCAACCACCTCGACGAGGCACCCGCGCGTCTCAGCAAGCGTGCGGTGGGCGTACAGGTTCCGGCCGGGCTTGAGCGGGTCGTTTTACGGTGTTTGGCCAAGGACCCGGCCGAACGCTACGCGGACATGCACGCGCTGGAGGCCGCGCTTTGCGAGGCCCAGATCGATGCCAAGTTGATGACGTCTTGGGACGATCTGCCGCTGCCGCAGGACATCGACCCGGAGCTGCGCGATCGACTGCTGCGCAAGATGCCAGACCCGCACGCGCCCCCCAGTCACGGTGCGCGCAACCTTTTGTACGGCGCGCTTGCCGTCGGGCTCGGGGCTGGCGCGATGTACTACTGGATGCCGCGCGCGGTGTCGGGCGGGGATCAGGCTCCCGGGATTGATGCAGCGGCGGTGGCGGCCCCGGAGGTCACGCGCGTCGAGACCATTGTGGCCGATGCCCGCACGGCGGCGGCGCGGTCTCTCTTTGTTGTGCCGTCACCCGACGACGAGGCGCGGTTGACCGCCTACCGCAAGGTTCGCGAACTCGAGGACATCGCCGGACCCGACAAGACGACCGCGCAAAAGCAGGCGCTGCTGCTGCGCGGGGAGTTCGCCGCGACGTTGGTGCGGCTCGGCGACCAGTACTGGGCGCGCGAGGGCGGCACCGAGTTCGCGGTCGACTACTACCGCCAAGCGCTCGTGTTCCAACGCGACCAGCCCACGGCTTCCGAGCGTGCCGGCCTCGACCCCCAGCAGCTCGCCGAGTTTGAGGCCAAGGCCGCCACGGCCGAGTTCACGGAGCAGGAACTCCTCGACGCGGTACCGCTCGTGGCGCTCGCTGAGCCCGACGACGACAAGCGGCGGCGCAAGATCAAGGCGTTGCGGACCCGGCGAAAGGCGAACCGGGGGGCTACCGCCAACCGTGCCACCGATCGTTTGCTGGCGGTCGGTGAGCGGCCGGCCACCGAAACCACTACCGCGGCCGAGGCGGCGCAGAATGCAGGCACCCAGGGGGCGAATGACCTGGCCCGCACCGCGAGATCGGCGCTGGCTTCCGGCAAGCTCAAGCAGGCGCGGATGTTCTTCGATCGCGCGCTGACGTTCGATGTCGACAATCGTGCCGCGCTCGCGGGGTTGTTCGATCTTGAGTTTCGCGGGGGCAACTATCGCGCCGCGGTTGGCTTCGCGCAGCGTCTCGTCACCGCGCACCT
>JAESSZ010000498.1 GCA_016763875.1 Nannocystaceae bacterium | reverse complement strand
TGGTGCTGTTGTTCCACGCCAGAGCTGCGGAGCGTGCAGTGGCGACAATCGCTGCGGCACAGGCGTGGCCCTTCTAAGCATCGGCGCGCGTCATCGTGCAACTGGCTTGATCTTGTTGGCGACCGCCAGCGTGCTCATGGGCATCGGCGGAGTCCTCGCGCCGGAAGCGACGGACCGCGTCGCCCTGGTTGCAGCCGCGCTCGTTCTCGGAATCGCCGTCATGTACCGGCCATCTGCGGTGCTGCTCCGGAGAGACAGCCGCATCGCGATCGAACAAGGAGACGACCGAAGGATGGCTTCACCGATGGACCGGCCGCTTCAATCCCCGCTACTGGGCGAGCGGATCGAATGCCGGAACTGCGGGAAGATTTCCGAGGAATTGCGCGGCGAAACCGTCGTATTGCGAGAAGACGAGTGCGGATGGACTGGGAGCACATGTTGCTCCGTTCGGATTCACCGGCAGCCCATCGCCGATGTCTTCGCCAAGAAAGAGCCCGTACAAGAGCGACGAGTCCGTGCCAAAAAGCGGTGCCCCTGAAGAGCCGGCTTCGGACCCGCCACAGACCCAGCGTGGGAGCGTCGGGAACATCGTGTCGGTCATCTGCAAACCTTCGGACGCCGACACCGCCTTTGTGTCTCCGCACGGATGGTGGATCATGTGCACGAAAAATGGCGGCCCCTGCATCAGGTCCCACCCAACGTAGTACGGCTCGGCGCCATCTGCGATCAGCGTCGCAAGGTCTACCTTGAGCCGGAGTAGCGCAAGGTCCGGACCAGACATCCCGTGCTGATGTTGCATGCGTCGCTCTCTCCCGACTGACAACCGCCGTGTCCAGCCTCGACGAACTTGGGTGCCGCAAAAAACCCGACGATGCTTGCGGCAACGTACAGCGCCGCCCACAGCGAAGTGCGGGGGCTAATCAACGGTTTTGCCTTCGACCTCTTCGTAGGTGACCCGATAGACCCGACGATCCTCGTCCACCTGAATCGCAACACGGACATCGGTCACTGCTTCGAACGACACAGTCCTGCTCGGGTCGACAAGTCGGGCCGAGACACGGACGTCGACACTCCCCGCTTTGAGAGCATTCAGCGACACACCCAACTGTAGGTCAATCTGGTGGTACCGACCCTTGCCGCCGCGAATGGTCTGAAGCGTCGTCGGAAGGCTGACAGACTCGCCCCCCGATGCCATCTGAGCCTTCACGTCATACTCGATCACTGTACGGCCTTCGGTGAGATTCTTGGCCAGGATAAAGATCGAACTTCGTGCGTTGTAAATGATGGTCCGCCGAGGGTGCCACGCAAACTCGACCGTCTCGGCGAGAGTTCTCGGCGCTTGTTCGGGGGCCAGTCCACCACCGTCAGCGGTGTCGTCGACACCATCGGCCACGCCGGCGAGCTGCTCGCAGAGGCTGGCCGGTGGGGGCGGTTCACCCGGTGGTTTTCCGGTCGTCGATGGCGGTGGCGTGGGGTTCGGCGTTGAGTCACGGGGCGGCGTCGGGCAACCGCACAGGTGCAATGCCAATCCGACCGACGTCACCGCCATCGTCCAACGGTGGACTTCGCCCGGGCCCCTGTCGCAGCAACAATTCATCGAGCCAGTTCATCATACCGTGCCGATGTCCGCAGCAGAGTGGATTAGCCACGGGCCGACACAGCGTCCAACACGTCGGGCGACGACACACCGGGCGTATAGGCGATCGGGGTGGACACGGAGCCCGTGTGCTCGCCGGTCAGTGGCCAGGATGTCGGTCAGGTTGGTGCGCGGTAAAGAGGCCAGAGCAAACGCAGAAAGACCGCAACTGGGCGTGACTCAACGTTCAGGACGGCCGGCGCGGGTCTTGCTCAAGAACAGAGAATGACGATAACCGCTGCGCCCGGCCTCGTTTTCTCGGCCACAACGATGCAACACGGTCGCTCTATGGTCGACAAGCGCGGGGAGGCGCCCGGTCGGGTGCCGGTTGCACGATCATGAGTGTGTCGCTGATCCCCTGGTCGCGATTTGTACCCATTCGCGACGAGGCCCACGCTCTCTTGCTGTTGCGTGACGCAGGCGTTCGCGAGACTGACGACGAACTGCGGCGACTGACCCAACAGCTCCTCGACGGTCGTCTGCTGCTCGTTCGCGAAGAGATCCCGCCCGAACTCGACGACTGGTCGAGCTCGCACGCACCACGCCATCGCTGTCGGACCTTGTCGCTCCAGACCCGCTGGACGGCGGTGATCCCATCACGCATGAGCCGGCCCTCCCAAAGACGTGGTTCGCGCTAAGGCTTGTAACCCACGACGGACGCCCTATCGCCGACGTCGACCTTGAGTTGGTCTTTCCCAACGGCAGCCAGGCAGTCGTACGCACGGACGTTGACGGCTGCACACAAGTGGATGGGATGGTATCGAGACCTTGCAGTTCCAGGTCGAGCAGCAACACGTGTTGGCGCCTGAGCCCCTGTAGTGCGAGCTACGCTATCGCGAGCATCTGCTCGCCGCCGGCAAGCTAACGTCCTTACAGATGGCGGGGAAGATCGACATCAGCGAAAGCCGACTCGGGGTTTGGCGCCGGGCGGGGCGTCTACGGACCACGCGATGCAGTGATCGAAACGAGCACGTGTACGACAGCCGATCCAGGCGCGCGCAAAGCACAACAAGACCCTGAATCGGCGGCCGCGAATACAACGAACAACCGCAACTGCCGGGGAAGGTGCAGTACGAAGCACGCTCCTTCGCCATCGATGTGTTGACGTGCCGACGCCGTGGGTGCGGCGGCAAGCTCAGGGCGACGGCGGCGGTGCTGCACTCGGGGGAGATAGTGTTGTTGTTCTACGGCGCGCGCGGCCACGGGTTGCTATACGCAGCTCAGTTTTCTCAACTTCGGACAGGCCAGCTGCGATGCTGGTTGACTCTTCGACTGCCCGCTCCACGCCAAGGGCGACATAGCCGCCGCGCGCTCAGCCCCAGACGGACTTCCAGTACGCGAGCATCGAAGCGATATCGGCCGTGATCCGGGTAATGCCGTTGGGCCATTTGTTGCCCACGCAAGCGGTGCCCACGCACTCAGCCTTGGAGTAGACCCCCAACGCGACCGGTGAGGAGCCCAGCGGTGTGTTGTACGCGTAGACAGCCGAGCCGCTTTGCCCGGCACTGCCGTCGCACTTGACGTCGAAGGTGCACCACCAGTTGTCGCCGCGGCATCCGGCGTTCTTAAACTGGGCTGCACCACACCGTTTGGTGTCGCCGTAAAGCGCCCCATTGGTGCACTTTTCGGGCACGGCGGGCGGCCACGGGGCGTCCGGCTCGCACGCAGGGTAGCCGCGCATGAGGGTGTTGAGTCCTTGCGTCGTCGCTTTGCCGAACGAGCCGAATCCCATCTGACCGGTGAGGTCCCCGATCGGCTGGGACAAACGGACGACCGCGATGTCGTGGGCAAAGCAGCCTGAGCCGGCATTATCCGATCCGCAGTTGGGCTCGGAAAACCATCCCGAAGGCATGATGTAGTTCGTCGTCGTGGCTCCGCCGTAAGGCGCCGGGTTGCTCGGATCGGCGCGTGCGTCGAAGTCCTGCGGGATGATCTGTCCGTCCTTCCACACGCAGTGCGCGGAGGTCAGCATCGTGCGGCGCCCAATGATTGTGCCCGTACATCCACCCTCGGGCGCGAACTTGGAGAAGTGACCGATCGTTCGAAAAGGCCACGTGTTGAGTGGAACCCCATCCGCAACGCTACGGCGCGTGCGGCTATCTGTGCCGTTGCTCCACGTGTGCAAGGGGCCAGTCCCTTCCGGACGCAGCTGTGGGTCACCGTCGGCGGGCGCGGGCGTACGGACGCCGGCCAGCGCGTACGCATCGGACTGCTCTTCGGGTTGGTTTTCATCGGGCGTGTAGCCCGAGGCGGCGGTGAGGCCGGCGTCTCGCATTGCGTCGTGCAGCGCCGATGCTTCGGCGCGCGACCAACGATGGATGTACATGTCACCGTCGGCGGTCACCTCGACCCATTCCATGCTCCCGGAGCGATCGCTTATGGGCGGGTCGTCGTCGGTTGGCGCGGCGACCTCGTCATCTACGGGTCCGGGCGAAACTGGGAGTAGCGGCAGGTGGTCTGCAGTCTCGACGCTTCCGGCGAACTCTACCTGGGGCGGCGCCAGGCCGAGGGTGTGGCCGATCCACTGTTCGTCGACTGCGCTGGGACTGAGAGTATCGGTCGACGCGGGCTCGGCGCTCGCACTGTCGCTGGGCTCTGCCGCGTCGTCGGAGTCGTGGGCGACGAGAGGCGACCTCTCAGGGTCGGGGTTGTCGCATCCCAGCGTGGCCAGCGAGAGGCAGACGAGCGCGCGAAGGTGGTGATTCCCGGAGGCCGTGGAATGGAATGGAATGGGATGGTGGTTGCGCATGATGTCCCGAGGACCCGCTCAAGGGCGCTCACCCCTGCAGACGCTCCTTGAGTCTGTCCGGATCACGACGGACGCCAGATCGAGTTGGTTGCAGGTGTTTTCTCGAATCGCCCTCACTTGCGCGCCGCTGCAGAATCCCGCAGCGACCTCGGTGGATGTCTGATCGTGATGAGCGCGATCAGGATCGGCCCCCTCGATGGGCTCAGGATCCAGCTCGAGACACTCGGCATCGATCCCGGCCTCGACGAGGATGCCCAGACCCTGCTCGCCCGCCCGCGCAACCGCAACCCGGCCGTCGAAGAGATCACCGTGCTCGCACGATCTGCGCCAACGCGAGTCGGAGGTCGTCT
>JAESSZ010000052.1 GCA_016763875.1 Nannocystaceae bacterium | reverse complement strand
TCTCATTATTCTTGATGTGCTGCTACCCATACGTAGCGGGGTTGAGATTTGCGAAACACTACGAAGAGAGAAGGTCAAGACCCCTATTCTGATGCTTACGGCGAGGGATGCGCTCAAAGATAAGATTCAAGGGCTCGAGGTGGGGGCGGATGACTACCTGACGAAACCCTTTGCGTTCGAGGAACTCGTGGCCAGAATCAAAGCACTGCTTCGGCGAGGGGCATATCGCGAAAAGAGCTCGGAGAACGCCGCCTGCTCTCCGGCGACGTATGCCGCCATCAGCGCCTCATCGCTGCGAACGCCCCTGGGACCCTGCTCCTCGCCGCCCATGGCGCCGCCGCCTCTTAGCTCAGGCCTGTCTTTGAAACGACGCCACGGAACATGTTCAGTGTGCGCTCAAGGCTCTCGATCACTTCTTCGAGACTGCGAGCATCCTGGCTGTGGATCTCACCGTCGGCACGCTCAAGCACGCCCTCGGCTTTGGCTATCGCATCGCGACCAAAACTGGTCCCGCTCATGATCCCCTCAACCTGAGGGAACAACTCGCGCACGTCGGCGATGAGCCGCTCGGCCTGTTGCCGCTGCCGTTCGAACTCCTCGGACGCCCGCACCTCGACCATGTAGTTCTGGCTTGAGTCGACGAGTTCTTGCAACTCTTCCTCATTGAGCCCCGAAGTCGCGGTGACGGTGATCGATTGCTCGCGTCCCGTCTCGAGATCCTTGGCTGCCACTGAGACTAGGCCGTCGGCAGAGATCGAGAATGTCACCTCGACCTCGACCTCACCACGCAAAGCCCGCCGCAGACCCGAGAGGATGAACTCACCCAGCAGCTCGTTCTCCGCCGCCTTCTCGCACTCGCCCTGGAGGACCAGGATCTTCACGGAGGTCTGATAGTCGCGGACCGTGGTGAAAATGTGCGACGCGGACGTCGGCACGGTCGTGTTCTGCTCGATCAGTCGATGGAACAGTCCACCGACAATCATGATGCCAAGGCTGTGTGGCGTGACGTCCAGCAGCAAGACGTCCATCGAATCGTCGACCAACGCCGCGGCTTGGATCGAGGCACCGAGCGCCACGACCTCGTCCGGATGCACACCCTTGCACGGCTCAAGGCCAAAGAACTCGGCGACCTGCGCCTGAATGAGCGGCATGCGCGTCATACCGCCGACGAGAATCACATCGTCGAGGTCCGACTTGTCGATGTTGGCTTCGCGCAGGGTCTTTTCGCAGATCGACATCGTGCGATCGACGAGATCTCGCGTGAGTTCCTCGAGCTGCTCGCGGGTCAGCGTCTCCTGCGTATGAAAGGTCTGACCACTGGGCGTCGTGTACAGAAACGGCAGATCGATCAGGGTCTCTCGAGCGACCGAGAGATCACAACGGGCCTTTTCCGCCGCGTCCTTGATGCGCTGCAGCGCCATCCGGTCATCACGGACATCGATCTCCGACTTCTCCGCAAAAGACTGGATCAGCGCGTCCATGACACGCATGTCGAAGTCTTCGCCGCCAAGGAAAGTATCGCCCGCGGTCGAAATAACCTCGAAGACGCCATGGCCGATGTCGAGGATCGAGATGTCGAACGTGCCGCCACCCAAGTCAAAGACCGCAACTTTGCGCTCAAGGTCTTTGCCGAACCCATACGCCAACGCAGCCGCGGTCGGCTCGTTGATGATCCGAATGACATCGAGGCCGGCGATGCGTCCCGCATCTTTGGTCGCCTGGCGCTGGTTGTCGTTGAAATACGCGGGGACCGTGATCACGGCCTTCTCCGTCGCATCACCGAGGTACTGCTCGGCGACCAGCTTCATCTCTTGGAGGATGAACGCGCTGATCTCGGGGATCGAGTAGACGGTCTCGCGCAAACGGATGCGGACATCGCCATGCGGTCCCTCAACGATCGTGAACGGGCACGACTGCTGCACCGCGCGCGACGCAGGCGAGTCCCATCGACGACCGATGAGACGCTTGGCGGCGTACACCGTGTTCTGCGAGTTGGTGACCGCCTGCCGTTTGCTGATGTGCCCGACGAGCCGTTTATTGCTCTCCGAAATAGCGACCATCGACGGGGTTGTCTTGTAGCCACCCTTGTTCGGGATGACGGTGGGGACACCGTCCTCCACGATAGCGACGCACGTATTGGTGGTGCCCAGATCGATACCGACAACGTTCTCCATGATCCTCGCGAAGGGCCGTGCACCGCGGCTACAGCCCGTTTTGTGAGGCTATTTCACTTTGATCGAATTGAGAAGTGCACGGACTTGCAGATCGCCGGGAGACAGCTTGTCGGCGATCTTTGCCTGAGCCAGCGCAGTTTTTTTCTGCCCCGCGGTCAGGAAGGCCCGGCCGATCATCAGGTGAATCTCGGCCAACCGCGTCACAGGCCGCGGACGCCCTTTTGGCTCCTTGGCCTCGTTGTCTTCGCTCTGGAGGGCGTTGAGGGCCCCCAAGGCCAACTCGCGTGCCCGAGCGGCGTCGGTCGTGCGCAGCAGGTCGGCGGCGTTGGCCATGTGTTCGGGGGTGGGATCGGCTTCCGCCGCCTCGACGAACAGCGGCAACGCCTCGACCGACTGCCCCAGCTCAAGGTAGGAGTTCGCCCGACTGAACGCTTCCTTGGCACGCTCTTTGCGGGCCAAGGTCCGCACGGTTTCCCATTTTGCCTTGACATCCGCCTGCTTCGGGTCGACCCCGAGCGCGAGGCGATAGTGGTTGGCGGCCGCGGCAAGGTTGCCCACACGCTCGGCCTTTTCTGCATCTTCGATGTGCCGCGCGACCCGGCTCGCGAGATTGGCGAGCACCCGGCCGCGTTGCGCTTGCGCACGCTCCCGAACCCGAACCTGACGTCGCGCATCGACATCTTGTTGTTCCCGCTTGTCCCGAATCTGTGCCGCGGCCGCCTTGGCTGCGGCCATCCGCGACAGCCGACGCTCGTCTTCAGCGAGTGACTTGGCCCTTTCGGCATCCGCTGCGGCGACGACAGGCTCGCGATACGCGTCGTCGCGCAGTTTGGTGGCAGCGGCGCGCGCCGTGGTGAAGAGTGCACTCAGATGCGCGCCAAACGGCCCCAGTTCGCGACCGTGGTGCGCGTCCGGATGAAACCGGCGGCTCGCCTGACGAAACGCGGCCTTGATCTCGGCCTTGTCGTTTGTCGGATGCAGCCCCAGCATCTCGAACGGGGTCAACTCCTCCTTGCGGTCGACCATGGCGAGCAAACGCCGCTGCTCCTCGACATCGAGGCCCAGCGAGGCATCCAAACGTTGGTCGTCCGCGGGTACCGGAGGCAGTACAAACGGTGGCCGACGTGGCGTCCCCTCGGCCCGCGGAACCTCTTTGGTCTCCCGGGTCGGGTCGTTGACCGCCTTCATCTCCTTGGTTTCGGTCTGCCGCGAGATCGACGGACGCGTCGCATTCGCCAGCCCCTGCGTCAGTGTCCGGCGGCGGCGGGCAGCCGCTTGACGCCGCAGCGGCGCGCTATTGGAGGGCGCCCCGGCCTCAGCGCGCGACCCCGGGGCCGGCCCGACAAACACCTCGATCGCGCCCGCGTCGAGCAGGCGCGCAAGGATCTCCTGGGTCTGGGCCTTGGGAAGGCCCGCGGTGTCGATCACCTCGCCCACGCTCGGCCTGCCCTCGATCCTGGAGAGGACAAAATAGTCCTGCGGCCCGATATCCAACTGATCGTGCCTCGTGTTGCGTTTGACCGCGATCCTTTGGCTACGCTCCAGCGACACGCTGCGGCTACGATACCAAACCCCACGACCAGACCGAACGGCAGCCGCTCAGGGGCTATCGGGTTTGGTACCGTCGACGCGATAGCGGGCCAGATCGAGGTGAAAATGGCCGCGGTGCGCGGCGTCGAACTCGGGCGTCAATACGACTGAGAAGTGATCCTCGTCGAATGCGCGAGTCGCAACGGCACGCAGGAAGGCAGCCTCTTGAGCGGCGCGGCGTCTGGCCCGCGTGCCCCCCTTTGTAGAGGCCCGCCACCCATGACGCACGGTCACCTCGCGACCGCTGGCGAGAATAAACGTCTTGATGTCCAGCGCGTTGGCGTAGCTGTGCTCGCTCACCCAACCCGGATACGCGGCCATCTCACGGCAATTGTAGGTTCCCATGTGGACGATCTTGGCGACCTTGACCCCGAAATGAGCCTCGGCCTCCTCCTGGATCGTGGTCTCGAAGCGCGCGAGCGCCATCGCCATGCCGCACGATACTTTGGGGCTGCCTCGCCAGCGGATCTTTCCCGGACCACGGGAGTAGCGGACGACCTGCTGTGCGCCGCACAGAAACGCACCGCCCTTGTTCTTGTGGATGGCAATCCGTGAGCGCTTGAACACCACGCCCGCAGACTCCAGGGCGGCTTCGCAGCCTTCGACGGGCGCGGGCGGGCCAACGATCCAATCGTCGGCCGGATCGGCGTTGGCCATGGTGGGAAGTGATGCGACTGCGGTAATGGCGCCAGCGGCTGATTCTTGGGCGTGCTCGGACGACGCGTCGCGGGCGGCCCCAACTGCAATCTCGGTGGCGATCTCGGTGGCCCAAGTCGCGGGCGCGACCGCCACTGCGCCCCAGAACCCCGGGAGCATAGGGACCACCGCCGCCATCACCAGGTTCAGCACAAGACAGTCTACGAGCGAACGCGACCGCGGGTCTGACGGGGAGCTGCCCGCAGGCGAGAGGTTTTGATAAACCGCATGTATGCCTCGCTGGCACGCCGTTGGGTTGATGTGTTTGGCTGT
>JAESSZ010000497.1 GCA_016763875.1 Nannocystaceae bacterium | reverse complement strand
GGGCAATGTTTTCCTCGATGTTAAAACATTCTCGCCCATTTGTAAGCTCCTCTTTGGTAGGCGTAGCTTGCTTGTTAAGCAGTTTTTCCAAACGCTCTTGGCTTAGCTCGCAGGGAGAGATCTCCGGGAGGGGCGGCGAGGCGGGAATCACCGGGCCATACCGTGGACGAATCCACTGAGTCCCGGCCGGGGTCCAACACGCCGGGTGGACGGGCGGTCTCACGCCGTGGCGGCATCTGCTGACCCGACTGGTGCTGCGCGACGCCACGCGGCGGTACGGGGCCGGGCAGCAGCGGCAGTTGTCCGGGCCAGCGATGCGCGCTCTAGCCAGATCCCACCGATGGTGCTTGGATCCAGGACGTGACTCTCCGCCCGGTTCTGCTTCCGCTCGTGCTTTGTTCATTGGCCGCGCTCGGCTGCTCCAAGGGGGACACCCTCACGGTCAAGCCTGGCGAGGTAGGGGCCCCCGAGTTCGTGCCCTCGCCGCAGCTTGAGAAGTTCGCGTACAAGAAAATCCTGCTGCTCCCGTTCGACGCAGAGATTGCGGTCGAAGGCATCGACTCAGACGCCATCACCAAACAGAGCGGGCCCTATTACGTCTCCAAGATCGAGAAAGCACTGCTCGGCCTCGGGTTTGAAGTCATCTCGCCAGAGATCGTTGCGCGCGCCTCCAAGAGCCTAGGCAAGGGGGTCTCGACGGCAGAAAAAGCGATGATGATGGGCAAGGAGACGCAGGCCCACGCGGTCTTCATCGTGCAGTCGATCATCATCGAGCCGTTGGTGGACTACTACGCGGTCGACGAGCTCGATACGCGCGCTGTGCCCCCCGCCAAGGTGGACCAGAACCTCAAGAACGGACAGTTCTTCGAAAAGGAGACGAAAGACTGTGTGTACCGCCTCGGGTACTACGAAGTTCGACTCGAGGCCAAGCTGATCGACGTGAGGAGCGGCAACGTGCTTTGGGTTGGCAGTGGTCGGCAAACAGCGATCCAGTCGCTGCCGGAGAGCTACGTGGCCCAACTCGACAAGGAGTGCAAACTCGAAGGCGAGAACTTCGTGTTCACCGACCGTATCGCCGGTGAGGGACACCTGGCGGCCACGTTCAACGATCTGGTCGGACAACTACTGAAGCCGCTCAAGATCGAGGCACACAAGGGCAAGGCCATCGCGACGAAAAAAGCGAAACCCAAGCCCAAGAAAGAAGTCGCTGCCAAGCCCCCTAAGAAGGAAGAGGCCAAAAAGGTCACCGCGGTGGTGTCGACCAAGAGAGCCAGCGTGCGAGCGGGTCCGGGCAAGAAGAATGAGCGGCTCCGATTCGTGTCGCGTAAGACCAAGGTCGTGGTGCTCGAGACCATGGGCGAGTGGAACAAGGTCGAGTTGCAGGACGGCACCAAGGGCTGGATGCACGAGTCAACGATCATCGTGAACGACTAGACGTTCGCCCGGCGGCGCCGTTGTTCACTGACCCGTCACGCCACGCGCCCACGCAACCAGGTCCGCAATAAAATCCGCATCGACGCGGCGGTCCTGTCGGTAGCGCTCCGGCTTGGAGATACCTGTCTCGTGTTTGAGCAAGTGATCCAACTCGGGGTAGCGCGCCACCCGATGCTTGATCTTGTGTTTTTTGGCGGCTCGCACCAACGTCGCAAGGTCCCGTTGCGCGTCCACTTCGAAGTCCTTGTCGCCTTGGACCAACAATAGCGGTGCCCGCAACCGGGAGACCAAACGCGAGGGATTGACCGCAAAGATCTCACGCAGCCATTGCGCGTGCTGAGCGAGTTCAGGCGGGGTCTCTCCGGCCAGCAGCGCAGAGATCATCGTTTCTTGGGCCTCCAGCGCACGCGTGCGTAGCAGCGGTGGTGCCCCTGCCAGACGCACCTCGGCCTGATAGCGCAGGATCTCCGCGTAGCGCCGACCCGGGCTCGCCAATAACGCGATGCCCGCGAGGTGCTCGCCTTCGGTGGCGCCAATCGTCAACGCGCGCAGCGCCCCCTCGCCGTGACCAATGACGATAACCTTGGTGGGGTCCACCGCGGCGTGCAATAGCAGCGCCGCGTAAGCCCGCCGCGCATCGTGCAGTTGGCCGTCGTAGCTGGCAGTCGCCGGCTCGCTGCGACCCGAGCCTCGCTCGTCGAAGCGCAGGACAACAAAGCCTGCCTGGGCCAGAGCATCGTGGATCTCGTGACTGCCAATGTCCGCCGCGGGGGGCCCGGAGAAACCGTACCGGTCTTCACCGGCCATCCTCGCCAAGAAGAGCACGGCGGGTCCGGGTCCGGGCTCGGTCACCTGAGGCAACAACAACTCGCCCGCGAGCGTTGGCTCGCCCTCGCGCCCTTCGATCTCCAGTGACTCGATACGGAAGGTCGCATCCGCGGGTAGGGTGTAGACCAGACGTTTCGGTGGCTCGATAGTCCAACTCGGCCACGACGGTGAGACCTGCTGTACGACCCGCTGCGCCGCTCCGGTGGTCTCGAGCTCGATGAGCCGACCGTCCAGCAGCGTGATCCGCTCACCGAGGTTGGTCAGCAGGATCGTCGTCTGCCCCGGGTGCTCGGCCGCAACCTCGACTTCGGCCGACCATTCGAACGGTGGTCCACCCGACAACGACACCACGCGCCACGACAGCTCGCCCGCCACCAACCGACGCAGGCCGAACATCATCTCCGTGTGCAGGAGCGCGCCGTGGGCGAGGTACGCGGTGCCGTCTGCGAACTGAAGCTCGTCTTCGACGGTACCGTCGGAGATCGTCAACCTCTCACCATCGCGGACGAACGAAAGCTCGGCGACCCCGCTGCGCTCGTAGCCCGTCACGAGATCACCGTCGGCATCAATGACCAACCGTCCCTCGCTGCGCACGGGGTCCATGCTGGGGGGCAACAACTCGATACGGGTCTCAAAAACGTGGTGGCCGTCCGCATCGGCGCCGACATACCGACCCCAGGACCGCCCGATGAGCTGGCCGCCCTGTTCGATCCGGAAGCCGCGGATCTCGCCCTTGGGGTACAGCGTCCCTGGATCCCGACCCGGCCACAGCACGACTGGACCGGTCGACTGCTCGCTTGGCGCGTCAAGGGCGGGCGCGGTGGCATCGGCCACG